>NZ_JBHXCW010000026.1:0-53748 GCF_042725365.1 Lentzea sp. NPDC060358
GCGGCGGTGGTGCGGCTCGTCCGGGACGCGTTCCTGCGGCCGCACCGCACGCGGCCGGCCGCGTGCGGTGCCGAGCTGCCGGCCCGGCTGGTGGCGCTGCCGCAGGCGACCGGGCACGACGACGCCTGCCCGCAGAACCCGCTGGCGCCGGCGCAGCGCGTTCCACTGCGATCCCGGCCTGGCCGAGCACCTCGTGGAACGCGCCCTCGCGCTGGGCTAGGGGCGGTAGATGCCCAGGGCCGCCGCCCGCGACCGGAACTGGAAGGTGTTGCCCCGTTCCCGCACCTCGCCGTCGGTGGCGATCGAGATGGGCGGGCCGTGCACCTCGACGTTCAGCGACGCCACCTCGAAGTGCTTGTACATCCGCGAGTGCTCCAGGGCACCGAGCAGGGCGCCCAGGAAGAACCTGGTCCGCGAGTAGCGCCGGTCCGCGCGGACGAACCGCACGTCGAGCAGGCCGTCGTCCAGGCGCGGGCGCATCGTCGGCGCGAAGCCCTTCGGCCGGTACGGGCCGTTGCCCACGAACAGCAGCCACACGAGGTGGTGGTCGCCGTCGATCGTGATGTCGAGCGGCTTGGCGCGCTGCAGCACGCGGAACAGCGCCAGCCCCGCGGCGGGCCACTTGCCCCAGCGCTTCTCGAGCTTCTCCCGGATGCGGACCATGTCCGGGTAGCCGCCCAGCGACGCCGTGTTCACGAACCACTGGCCGTTGACCTGGGCGAGGTCGACGCGCACGCCCACGCCGTCCGCCACCGCCTGCGCCGTGTCGTGCAGGCCGGTGATGCCCACGTCGCGCGCGAAGTGGTTCAGCGTGCCGGACGGGATGAGGACCATCGGCAGGTCGCGTTCGGCGGCGATCGCGGCCACCGCGGCCACCGTGCCGTCGCCGCCCGCCACGCCCAGCGCCTTCGCGTCGGGCAGGTCGGCCAGCTCCTCGATGGCCACGACCTGCGCCTTCGGCCACTCCTCGACGATCTGCGGCGTCGGGTCGGGGCCGATCCCGGAGTGCGGGTTCACGACGACGACCAGGCCCTCGCCGTCCTGCAGCGAGGTCAGGTCGGCGTGCTCGTAGGCCGACGCGGGCTCGTTGAGGCCGAGCGGCCACCAGCGGCGGGTCAGGAACGCGGCGCCGACGCCCACGGCCGCTCCGGCCGCGACGTCGGAGGGCCAATGAACGCCCGTGTGCACGCGTGAATAGGCGACGGCGGCCGCGATCGGTGCCACCACGACGCCTGCTCCGGGCGATTCCAGCGCCACCGCGGTGGCGAATGCGGCGGCTGAAGCGGAGTGCCCGGAGGGAAAGGACGAAGAAGTCGGCCGTTTGGACAGGCGGCGGTCCATCGCGAGCAGGTCCGCCGCGGGCCTGCGGCGCGGGAAGAGGGACTTCCCGACCAGGTTCGCGCTGGCAGAGGCCCCGGCGATGGCCGCGAGACCCCGCATCGCACCACGCCGGAACGGACCCTTCCCCGTGGCCAGGACCGCCGCGATGACGAACCACAGCACGCTGTGGTTGGCGGCTTTCGAAAGCCTCTTCAAACCCCTGTCGAGCCTGCTCGGAGGCAGTCCGGCAGAGGAGCCCATGAGCTTCTTGTCGAGAGCGCTGACCCGTTTCCACACCCTGATGACACTAAACCGCAACCGGCGTGCCGCCCGAACGGATCACCCTGCTCCGCCTGCGAGTCGCCTACTGTTGTCCTATGCAGCGGCGGATCTTCGGCATTGAGACAGAGTTCGGGGTGACGTGCACCTTCCACGGGCAGCGTCGTCTGTCCCCGGACGAGGTCGCGCGGTACCTGTTCCGCCGGGTCGTGTCCTGGGGGCGTTCCTCCAACGTCTTCCTGCGCAACGGCTCCCGGCTCTACCTGGACGTCGGCTCCCACCCGGAGTACGCCACGGCCGAGTGCGACGACCTGGCCCAGCTCGTCACGCACGACAAGGCGGGTGAGCGGATCCTCGAGGACCTGCTCGTCGACGCCGAGCGCAGACTGGCCGACGAGGGCATCGGCGGCGACATCTTCCTGTTCAAGAACAACACCGACTCCGCGGGCAACTCCTACGGCTGCCACGAGAACTACCTCGTCGCGCGGGCCGGCGAGTTCTCGCGCATCGCGGACGTCCTGCTGCCGTTCCTGGTCACCCGCCAGCTGATCTGCGGCGCGGGCAAGGTGCTGCAGACGCCGCGCGGCGCCGTGTACTGCCTCTCGCAGCGCGCCGAGCACATCTGGGAGGGCGTGTCGTCCGCCACCACGCGGTCGCGCCCCATCATCAACACCCGCGACGAGCCGCACGCCGACGCCGAGCGCTACCGGCGCCTGCACGTCATCGTCGGCGACTCGAACATGTCCGAGGTGACGACGCTGCTCAAGGTGGGCAGCGCGAACCTGGTGCTGGAGATGATCGAGCAGGGCGTCCAGTTCCGGGACTTCTCGCTGGACAACCCGATCCGCGCGATCCGCGAGATCTCCCACGACCTGACGGGCCGCCGCACGGTGCGCCTGGCGGGCGGCAAGGAGGCCTCCGCCCTCGACATCCAGCGCGAGTACTACGAGAAGGCTGTCGAGCACGTCGCGAAGCGTTCGCCCGACCCGATGGCGCAGCGCGTCCTCGAGCTGTGGGGCCGCACGCTCGACGCCGTCGAGTCGCAGGACCTGTCGAAGATCGACCGCGAGATCGACTGGGCCATCAAGAACCGCCTGATGGAGCGGTACATGGCCAAGCACGGCATGGACCTGTCGAACCCGCGCATCGCCCAGCTCGACCTCGCCTACCACGACATCCGCCGCGGCCGGGGCGTGTTCGACCTGCTGCAGCGCAAGGGCCAGGTCGAGCGGGTGACCGACGACGGCGAGATCGAGGCCGCGAAGGACACCCCGCCGCAGACCACCAGGGCCAAGCTGCGCGGTGACTTCATCGCCGCCGCGCAGGCCGCCGGCCGCGACTTCACCGTCGACTGGGTGCACCTGAAGCTGAACGACCAGGCGCAGCGCACGGTGCTGTGCAAGGACCCGTTCCGCGCGGTGGACGAGCGCGTGGAACGGCTCATCGCGTCGCTGTAGCAGCGTTGTGAGAAGTGGCAGAGTGCCGTCGCATGAGGATCATCGCGGCGGCACTCGCCGCTCTACTGGTTCTGCCCGGGGTCGCTGCGGCCTCGGACCCCTACTGGGAGCTGAAGCCGACCGGCACGGACGCGCGGCTGCGCGGGCTGTCCGCGGTCAGCGCGCAGGTCGCGTGGGCCAGCGGCTCGAAGGGCACCGTCCTGCGCACGACGAACGGCGGCCGGTCGTGGGAGTCCGTGGCGCCGCCCGGCACCGAGGCGCTGGACTTCCGCGACATCGAGGCGTTCGACGCGCGCACCGCCGTGGCGTTGTCGATCGGCGAGGGCGAGTCGTCGCGCATCTACCGCACGTCCGACGGCGGGAAGACGTGGCGTGAGTCGTTCCGCAACACCGACCCGAAGGCGTTCTACGACTGCGTGGCGTTCTTCGACCCGTTCCGCGGCTTGGCGCTGAGCGACCCCGTGGACGGCAAGTTCCGGGTCCTCAGGACGTGGGACGGCGGTCGGTCGTGGCACGTCAACGACACCAAGGGCATGCCCGACGCGTTGCCGGGCGAGTTCGCGTTCGCGGCGAGTGGCCAGTGCGTGACGACGAGCGGCAACCACGCGTGGATCGCCACCGGCGGCGGGGCGAAGGCACGGGTGCTGGAGTCGCGGGACGGCGGCAGGTCGTGGACGGCCTCCGAGACACCTCTGCCCAGTGGTGAGGCGGCCGGGGTGTTCGCGGTGGCGTTCCGGACGCCGTGGCGCGGTGTGGCGATCGGCGGCGACTACCTGAAGCCGACGGACCCGACGCCGGCGTTCGCCACCAGCGACGGGCGCGGCTGGAAGGCGGGCACCTCGGCGCCGGTCGGGTACCGGTCCGGGATCGCCTACCGGGGCGACTCGCTGGTCGCGGTCGGACCGTCCGGAACGGACACCAGTCGCGACGGCCGCACCTGGCAGGTCGCGGACACCGGCAGCTTCGACACCGTCGACTGCGCCGGGCGCACCTGCTGGGCGGCGGGGGAGCGGGGCCGGGCCGGCCGGACCTGACCGGAAGTTTTTCCCGGCGTCGGTAACGCCGCGCGGCCCTGCGGCGAAATAGGACGTGTCGGCCACTTCCGAGCGGGGTAGCCGTAGCAGGTGTTCGAGGGATTCTCGTTGCGTCGCAGGGACGTTGGCGAGGCCGTGCTGCGAGTGAGGACCGGCGGGGCAGGGCCGCCGGTTCTCCTTCTGCACGGCCACCCCCGGACCCACACGACCTGGCACCGCGTCGCGCCGCTGCTCGCCGACGACCACACCGTCGTGTGCCCCGATCTGCGCGGGTACGGCGAGTCCAGCAAACCCGGTGACTACTCGAAACGCGCCATGGCGCGCGACTTCGTGAACCTGATGCGCGATCTCGGGCACGAGCGGTTCGCCGTCGTCGGGCACGACCGGGGCGCCGCGGCCGCCATCCGGCTCGCGCTCGACCACCCGGACCGCGTCACCCACCTCGCCGTCCTCGACGGCCTGCCCGTCGGCGCCCACCTGCAGCGGGCCGACGCCCGGTTCGCCCAGGCCTGGTACCACTGGTTCTTCCTGGCGCAGCAGGAGATCGCCGCGCCGATGATCAGCCAGAACCCCGAGCTGTGGTACGGCCGGCGCTACCGCGACACGCCGCTCGCGATGGGGGTGGAGAACTGGGCCGACTACCAGCGCGCCATCCACGACCCCGAGACGGTGCACGCCATGTGCGGCGACTACCGCGCCGGGCTCGAGGTCGACCGCGTCCACGACGACGAGGACCGCGCCAGGGGACGCAGGATCTCCTGCCCCGTGCTCGCGCTGTGGTCGGCCAAGGACGACCTCGGCGACCTGTACGAGGACCTGCCCGGGATCTGGGCCGAGTGGGCCGGGGACGTGCGGGTCCGGTCCATCGACTGCGGGCACCACATGGCCGAGGAGGCACCCGCCGAACTCGTGCGCGAACTGCGGACGTTGTTCTGAACGGACCGTTCACGACAGGTGGTGATGAGGGATCCGTGCGCGCAAGCGTTAGGGTTTGTCCGTGGCCATCGCACGCGCCGAACGCCTCGTCAACCTGGTGTTGTGCCTGCTGTCGACCCGTCAGTACCTGACAGCGGAGCGCATCCGCGCCATCGTCCCGGGCTATCACGAAGCCCCCACGGACGAGGCGTTCTTCCGAATGTTCGAACGGGACAAGTCCGAGCTGCGCGACCTCGGCGTGCCGCTCGAGACCGGCAGGCAGTCCAACGCCGAGGGAGCGGAGGACGGCTACCGGATCGCCCGGCGCGACTACGAGCTCGGCGACATCGACCTCGAACCCGACGAGGCCGCCGCCGTCGCGCTGGCCGCCCGGCTGTGGGACTCGCCGCAGCTCACGGGGGCCGTGCACGGCGCGCTGATCAAGCTGCGGGCCGCCGGGGTGGACGTCGACCAGGACGCTCCCGCCGCCGTCGAGCCCAAGGTGCGGGCCAACGAGCCCGCGTTCCCGCCGCTGCTGCAGGCCGTGCAGGCCGGTCAGGTCGTGACCTTCGGGTACCGCAAGCCGCCGCCCGGTGGCCACAAGGACCGCACGGTCGAGCCGTGGGGCGTGGTCGCGTGGCGCGGCCGCTGGTACCTCGTCGGCTGGGACCGCGACCGCGAGGACACCCGCTGCTTCCGCCTCTCGCGCGTCGTGGGCACCGTGAAGCCCGTGGGCAAGCCGGGGGTCGTGAAGGTGCCCGAGGGCACCGACCTGATGAGCCTCATCGCGCGCACGCAGGCCGACCCGCACCAGACGGCGCCTGCGCGCATCTGGGTCGCCAAGAACCGGGCGCTGGGCGTCCGCCGGCACGCGAAGGTGGTCGAGGAGCGCGACGGCGGCGACGTCGTCGAGATCGACCTGAAGTTCCCCGACTCCGCGGCCAAGTGGCTCGCCGGGTTCGGGCCGGACGTCGTGGTGCTCGAACCCGAGGTCCTCGCCAAATCGGTCCGCGACCGCCTGCAGGGCGCACTGGAAGGAGCGCGGTGACCGCGTCGAACGAACGGCTGCCGCGCCTGCTCGCACTCGTGCCGTACCTGCTCACCCGCCCCGCCATCACCATCAAGGAGGCCGCGGCCGACTTCGGCATCACGCCGAAGCAGCTGCGCAAGGACCTCGAGCTGCTGTGGATGTGCGGCCTGCCCGGCTACGGGCCCGGCGACCTCATCGACCTGTCCTTCGAGGGCGAGACGATCACCGTCTCGTTCGACGCGGGCATGAACCGGCCGCTGCGGCTGACCGCGGCCGAGGCGGCGTCGCTGCTGGTCGCGCTCAGGGCGCTGGCGGACACGCCCGGCGTCGTGGACACCGACGCCGTGCAGCGGGCGCTCGCGAAGATCGAGGCCGCGGTGGGGAAGGCCCAGCCCGCGGGCATGGTGGTCGGGCTCGGCGCGTTCGAACGCGAGGAGACCGCGGAGATCCGTGCCGCCGTCCAGGACGCCGTGAAGCGCGAACGCGCCGTGCGCATCCGCTACTACTCGCAGTCGCACGACGCGATCAGCGACCGTGTCGTCGACCCGATGCGCCTGCTGCTCCTGGAGGGCCGCGGCTACCTGGAGGCCTGGTGCCGCTCGGCACTCGGCGTGCGGTTGTTCCGGCTCGACCGGATCGACCACGTCGAGGCGCTCGACGAGCCGTCGTCGCCCCCGCCGCACGCCCAGCAGACCGATACATCGGAGGGTTTGTTCCAGCCGAGGGACGATCAGAAGATCGCGGTCCTTCTGCTCGAACCGGACGCGCACTGGGTCGCGGAGTACTACCCGGTGGACCACGCCGCGGAGCTCTCCGACGGCCGCACCCGCGTCCTCATGCGCTACGACGACCCGTCGTGGATGGTCCGCCTGCTCCTCGGGCTCGGCGGGGACGTGCACGTCGAGCAGCCGCAGGAGCTCGCGGTGCAGGTGCGCCGGCAGGCGGAGGAGGCCTTGCGCCGGGCAGATCACCTGCTGTCCACCTGAGCCGTATACCGTGTGAACGTGCCGTCTACACCGACCTGGGCGCTGATCGCGCTCGGCCTGGTCGTGGTCCTCGTGATCGCGGTCCGAGTCATCCGATCCTTGCGCCGATTCGCCCGCGCCCGCACTCTGGTGGGGGACAGGGTCGGCGACCGGGTCGGCTTGCTCAAGGCGCGCAGGGCGGCGCTGACGGTGGCCTTCGCCGGCAGGCGGCGCAAGGAACCCGCCCAGACCAGGGCGAACCCCGCGTACGATCGTCGTGGCGGGGGAGACGGGAGGACCAGCAATGCCTAACCTCGGACCCACCGAGCTGATCATCATCGCAGTGGTGATCATCTTGCTGTTCGGTGCGAAGAAGCTCCCTGACATGGCCCGGTCGCTCGGCCGGTCGGCGAAGATCTTCAAGGCCGAGACCAAGGGCCTGCGCGACCACGACGCCGCGGACGACGCGACCGCCCAGCAGCCGGTCCAGCAGCCCGTTCAGCAGCAGCCGGTGCAGCAGCTCCCGCCGGCCCAGCCGCAGCCGCCCGTCGTGCAGCAGCCGCAGGTCGCGCCTCCCATCGAGCAGACCACGCAGAACAAGGCCGCCAACAACTGACCTCCCGGTCCCTGACTCGTAAGGACGGTCGGCGAGGTGGCAAGTCCGTTCCGGTGGTTCGCTGAACGCCGGGAGCGCGGCAGGCGCCGTCGGGGCAACCCCGACGGCACGATGTCGCTCAAAGAACACCTGTACGAGCTGAGGCACCGGCTCGCCCTGGCGATGTTGTTCGTCACGATCGGCGCCGTCTTCGGCTTCATCTGGTTCGGCGTCAGGCTGGGCCCGGTCCCGTCGCTCGGCGAGATCATGACGGCTCCGTACTGCCAGCCGGACCTCGCGCCCTACCGCGTGCAGTTCCCCGGTGAGACCGGCTGCAAGCTCCTGCAGACCGAGCCGTTCGAGGCCTTCATGATCCGGCTGCAGGTGGGGACCGCGGCCGGTGCGGTGCTGCTCAGCCCGTTCTGGCTTTACCAGTTCTGGGCCTTCATCACGCCCGGCCTCTACCTGAAGGAGCGCAAGTTCGCGCGCACCTTCGTGTTCTTCGCGGCGATCCTGTTCGCCGCCGGCGCGGTGCTCGCCTACCTGGTGGTGCCGGAAGGCCTCCAGGTGCTGATCAGCTTCGGTGGCGACGAGTTCATCACCGCCCTCACCGGTGGCAAGTACGTCTCGTTCGTCATCACGATGCTGTTCATCTTCGGCGTGAGCTTCGAGCTGCCGCTGCTGGTCGTGATGCTCAACCGCGCGGGCGTCATCTCCTACGAGAAGCTGGCGAAGTGGCGGCGGGGCCTGCTGATGGGCCTGTTCGTCTTCGCCGCGATCGCGACGCCGGGCACCGACCCGATCTCGATGGTGGTGCTCGCGCTCGCCCTGTCGCTGCTGTTCGAGATGGCGATCCAGATCGCCCGCGTCCACGACAAGCGCAAGGCCAGGCTGCGCGCCGCCGAGGGCTGGGACTCGCTCGACGACAACGAGGCGGCGCCGTTCGACTACGTCGCCTCCGACGCCGACGGCAACGCCCCCGGTGAGAAGTCCCTCGCCGCGGAGCCCCCGAAGCGCGTGAACTACGACGACGCCACGTGACGCGGGCAGCCCTGCTGGTCTGCCCCGCGTCGGGCAAGGGCCGGGCGGCCCGGATGGCCGGGTCGACCGCCGCGGCGCTGCGCCCGCACGTCTCGTCGCTGACGCAGCTCGTCGCGCACGACGCCGCGGGCACGCTGGCGATGGCCCGCGACGCCGTCGCCGACGGGGTCGACCTGCTGGTCGTGCTGGGCGGTGACGGTGCCGCCCACCTGGGCCTCCAGGCGTGCGCGGGCACTCCGACCGCGCTGGGCGTGGTCCCGGCGGGCACCGGCAACGACCTGGCGGCGGCGATCGGGTCGCGGTCGGTCGAGGACGTCGTCCACGGCACCCGCAAGACCCTCGACCTGGGCCGGTTGTCGACGGGCCGGTGGTTCGCGACGGTGCTCTGCGCGGGGTTCGACTCCGCGGTGAACGAGCGGGCCAACGCGATGCGCTGGCCCGCCGGTCCGCGCCGCTACGACCTCGCGATCCTGGCCGAGCTGGCGTCGCTGAGGTCGGCGCCGCTGCTGGTGACGACGGAGTCCGGCACATTGTCGCTCGACGCCACCCTCGTGGCCGTGGGCAACACACCGAACTACGGCGGCGGCATCCCCGTCTGCCCTGGTGCCGACGCTTCCGACGGGCTGTTCGACGTGACGGTCGTGGAGGGCGGCAGCCGCTCGGCGCTCGCGCGCATGCTGCCGACGTTGCGCACGGGCAAGCACACCGAGCACCCGGCGGTGCGGACGTTCCGCGCGCGCGAGGTCGCGTTGTCCGGCGGTAACGGCTGGATCGCCTACGCCGACGGTGAACGGCAGGAGGCGCTGCCCGTCTCCGTTCGCACGGTCCCCGGCGCGCTCACCGTGGTGGGTCGCTAAATTAGTGGGCTGTTCGTTCCGCTTCTGTTCTTTCGGTGGGGATGTATGGAAACGCTCGAGTTCCAGTCCGAGGCGCGCCAGCTGCTGCAGCTGATGATCCACTCGATCTACTCGAACAAGGACACGTTCCTGCGCGAGCTGGTGTCCAACGCTTCCGACGCGTTGGACAAGCTGCGGCTGGAGTCGTTCCGCGACAAGGACATGCAGGTCGACGTCGACGACCTGCACATCGTGATCGAGTCCGACCCGTCCGAGCGCACGCTGACCGTGCGCGACAACGGCATCGGCATGACCCGCGAGGACGTCGTGCGGCTCATCGGCACGATCGCGAAGTCCGGCACGGCCGAGTTCCTCAAGCAGCTCAAGGAACAGCAGTCGTCCTCGTCCGACCTGATCGGCCAGTTCGGCATCGGCTTCTACTCGTCGTTCATGGTGGCCGACAAGGTCACCCTCGTGACGAAGCACCCGCACGCCGAGAAGGGCGTGCGCTGGGAGTCCACGGGTGAGGCGACCTACACGATCGAGGACGTCGACGACGCGCCGCAGGGCACCGCGGTCACGCTGCACCTCAAGCCGTCCGACGACGAGGACAAGCTGCCCGACTACACCGAGCCGGCGAAGATCCGCGAGATCGTCAAGCGCTACTCGGACTTCATCACCTGGCCCGTGCGGCTGGGCGGCGAGGACGTCAACTCCCGCAAGGCGCTGTGGGCGCGGCCGGCGTCGGAGGTGACGGAGGAGGAGTACGCCGAGTTCTACCGGCACGTCAGCCACGACTGGAACGCGCCGCTCGAGACCATCCGCATGCAGGCGGAGGGCACGTTCGAGTACCAGGCGCTGCTGTTCCTGCCCGCGCAGGCGCCGCTCGACCTGTTCATGCGCGACGCCAAGCGCGGCGTGCAGCTCTACGTGAAGCGCGTCTTCATCATGGACGACTGCGCCGAGCTGATGCCCGAGTACCTGCGCTTCGTGAAGGGCGTCGTCGACGCGGCGGACCTGTCGCTGAACGTGTCCCGCGAGATCCTGCAGCAGGACCGCCAGATCCAGCTGATGCGCCGCCGCCTGGTGAAGAAGGTGCTGTCGTCGGTCAAGTCGCTGATGACCGCCCGCCCGGACGACTACGCGAAGTTCTGGGGCGAGGTCGGCGCGGCGCTCAAGGAGGGCCTGCTCTCCGACCACGACAACCGCGACGCGATCCTCGACGTCTGCTCGTTCGCCTCGACGCACTCCGACTCCGCCCCCACGACGCTCGCCGAGTACGTGTCGCGGATGAAGGAGGGCCAGGAGCACATCTACTTCATGACGGGCGACTCGCGGGTGGCCGTGGAGAACTCGCCGCACATGGAGGCGTTGCGCGCCAAGGGCTACGAGGTGCTGATCCTCACCGACACGATCGACGAGATGTGGGTCGACTCGGTGCCGTCCTACGACGGCAAGACGTTCCAGTCCGTCGCCAAGGGGCAGGTGGACCTGGAGACCGACGAGGAGAAGTCGGCGGCCGCGGAGAAGGCCACCGAGTTCGCCGACCTGCTCACGTGGATGAAGGAGCAGCTGACCGAGGACGTCAAGGAGGTGCGGCTCTCGTCGCGCCTGACCACCTCGCCCGCCTGCGTGGTCGGCGACGCGCACGACATCACCCCCACGCTGGAGAAGATGTACAAGGCGATGGGGCAGGAGCTGCCGAAGATCAAGCGGATCCTGGAGCTGAACCCGTCGCACCCGCTGGTGGAGGGGCTGCACGCGGCGTTCGCGAGCGGTGAGCGCGAGTCGCTCGCCGACACGGCGGAGCTGGTCTACGGGCTCGCGCTGCTGGCCGAGGGCGGGGAGCTCGGGGACCCGTCCCGGTTCGTGAAGCTGGTGGCCGACCGGGTGCAGCGCACGTTCTGACCGCTCGTCCGGGGTGCGGGCCGGGTCGACGGCTCGCACCCCGTGCGGGTGCATGCTCCCGACGGTCCACACCCCGGGCACGCCCCGCCCAGCCGGTTCACGCCTCGCGAGCCCGCGCCGCACCAGCCTGGGCCTCCGCTGGCCCTTGTCCCGCTGGCCTGGGCCTCCGCCGGGCCGCGCTCCCGCTGGCCTGGGCCTCTGTCGGCCCGCGTCCCGCTGGCCTGGGCCTGGGTCCCGCTGGCCCGCGTCCCGCTGGCCTGCGCTCCCGCTGGCCTGGGTCTTCGCTGGCCCGCGTCCCGCTGGCCTGGGCCCCGGCGGCTCGCGTCCCGGCGGCCCGCGCCTCGGCGGCTCGCACTGATACCAGCCCGGGCTTCCGCTGGTCCGCGCCCGTGGCGACTCGCGCTCCCATCGGCCTGCGTGGCTGCCACCTCCGCGTGCCTGCCGCCCCGCGCCCCCGGGACAGCCCGCGTCCGCCCGGCCGGCCCACGCAACCAGCCGCCCGTGTTCGGACCGTCGTCAGGTGCCCACGCCCGCCGCCCACACCCGGCGACCGCGCACCTCCCCGCACCGCCATCGGCCGCCTGACCAGCGCTCTTGCCCGACCCCGGGCGACCAACGCCGCCTATTGCTTCAGTGTTGGTTGAAGTTAATCTATCTCGACGGCAATTGTCGGTGTGATGTGACAGCCTGGTGGGGTGTCACGTGCTTCGCGGTCCCCGGCCGAGGCCTACGCCCACTCCAGGCGCAACGCCCAGCGGCCCAAGCTGACCGACTTCGGCTCCGTCATCTCGTTCGAGCTGGACCCGTTCCAGCGCCAGGCCTGCGAGGCCCTGGAGGACGGTCACGGGGTGCTCGTCTGCGCGCCCACCGGTGCCGGCAAGACCGTGGTGGGCGAGTTCGCCGTGCACCTGGCCCTCACCGGGGGCCGCAAGTGCTTCTACACGACGCCGATCAAGGCCCTGTCCAACCAGAAGTTCGCCGACCTCACCGCGCGGTACGGGGCCGAGAGCATCGGGTTGCTGACGGGGGACACGAGCGTCAACGGCAATGCGCCGGTCGTGGTCATGACGACCGAGGTGCTGCGCAACATGCTGTACTCGGGTTCGTCCACTCTGGACGGACTCGCGTACGTCGTCATGGACGAGGTGCACTACCTCGCCGACCGGTTCCGCGGGCCGGTGTGGGAGGAGGTCATCCTGCACTTGCCGGAGCACGTGCAGGTGGTCGGGCTGTCCGCGACGGTCAGCAACGCCGAGGAGTTCGGCGAGTGGCTGGTCGAGGTGCGCGGGGACACCGCCGTCGTCGTCGACGAGCACCGGCCCGTGCCGCTGTGGCAGCACGTGCTGGTGGGCAACCAGATGCTCGACCTGTTCGAGGGCGACGAGACGCACGCGCGGATCAACGCGCAGGTGCTGCGCAAGACCGAGGAGCTGGTGCGCTACCACGTGCCGTTCAGCCGGGGGCGCAACCGCAACGCGAACAACGCCCGTGCGGGGCGCAACAGCGGGTACCGGCCGCCGTCGCGGACCGACATGATCCAGCGGCTCGACGCCGCGTCGCTGCTGCCCGCGATCGTGTTCGTGTTCAGCCGGGCGGGGTGTGACGCGGCGGTCGCGCAGACCGCGCGGGCCGGGTTGCGGCTCAACACGCCGGAGGAGACCGAGCAGGTCCGGCGGATCATCGACGAGAAGACGCGCGACCTGCCCGAGGCCGACCTCATGGTGCTCGGGTTCTGGGAGTGGCGCGAGGCGCTGGAGCGCGGTATCGCGTCGCACCACGCCGGGCTGCTGCCCGCGTTCAAGGAGACCGTCGAGGAGCTGTTCGTCCGGGGGCTCGTCAAGGTCGTGTTCGCGACCGAGACGCTCGCGCTGGGCATCAACATGCCCGCGCGCACGGTCGTGCTCGAGAAGCTCGTGAAGTACAACGGCGAGGCCCACGTCGACCTCACGCCGGGGGAGTACACGCAGCTCACGGGCCGTGCCGGGCGCCGGGGCATCGACGTCGAGGGGCACGCGGTCGTCGTCTGGCAGCCGGGGATCGACCCCAAGGCGGTCGGTGGCCTCGCGTCCACCCGCACGTACCCGCTGCGGTCGTCGTTCCGGCCCGGCTACAACATGGCGGTCAACCTCGTGCACCAGCTCGGGGCCTCCGCCGCGCGCGAGATCCTGGAGCAGTCGTTCGCGCAGTTCCAGGCCGACCGGTCGGTGGTGGGTCTCGCGCGCCGGATCGAGCGCAACAAGGACGCGCTGGCGGGCTACTCCGAGTCGATGACGTGCCACCTCGGCGACTTCACCGAGTACGCGTCGCTGCGGCGCCGCATCGCCGACCGGGAGAAGCAGCTCGCGAAGCAGAACACCAACGCGCGCCGCATCGAGACCGCCAAGTCGCTCGAGCGGCTGCGCAAGGGCGACGTGATCGCGGTGCCGTCCGGTCGCCGCAGCGGCCTCGCGGTCGTCATCGACCCCGGCCTCGAGCCGCTGGGGGAGGCGCGTCCGCTGGTCGTCACCGAGGACCGCTGGTCCGGGCGGCTGACGTCGGCCGACTTCCCGTCGCCGGTCGAGGTGCTCGGGCACGTCCGGCTGCCCAAGCAGGTCGACGTGCGCTCGCCCAAGTCGCGGCGCGACCTCGCGTCCACGATCCGCAACACCGGCATCAGCGTGCCCTCGCGCGGGCGCCGGCAGACCACCGCGGACGACGACCCCGAGCTCGCCACCCTGCGCCGGGCGCTGCGCTCGCACCCGTGCCACGGGTGCGACCAGCGCGAGGACCACGCCCGGTGGGGAGAGCGCTACCACCGGCTGCTGGCCGAGACCGAGCAGCTGGAGCGCAAGGTCGCGGCGACCACGCACTCGCTGGCGCGCCAGTTCGACCGCATCCGGGCGCTGCTGCGGGAGCGCGGCTACCTGTCCGAGGCGGACGAGGTGACGCAGGACGGCAAGCGCCTGACCAGGCTCTACAGCGAGTCCGACCTGCTGGCCGCCGAGTGCCTGCGCCACGGCGTGTGGAAGGGCCTCAAGCCGGAGGAGCTCGCCGCCGTCGTGTCGTCGCTGGTCTACGAGGCGCGCAGGGACGGCCCGGTCGAGGCGCGGCTGCCGCAGGGGCCGGTGGCCGACTCGATGCTCAAGACCGTGCGGCTGTGGGCGGAGATCGAGGACGACGAGCGCCGCCTCAAGCTCGAGCGCATCACCCGCCAGCCCGACCCCGGCTTCGCGTGGCCGGTGTACCGGTGGGCGCGCGGCGAGTCGCTCGAGAAGGTGCTCAGCGCCGCCGAGGCGGGCGGCAACGAGCTCGGCGCGGGCGACTTCGTGCGCTGGTGCCGGCAGGTGATCGACCTTTTGGACCAGATCCGTGAGGTGGTCGGCCGAGGCGACTCCGTCGGTTCGGCGGCAGCCAAGGCGGTCGACGCGCTGCGGCGCGGTGTTGTGGCGATGATGTGACGCGACATGAGACGACGCCTGACGAGAGTTTTGCGAGTCGGAGTAAAGACTGACGTCAACGGTGTGATTGGATTCCGCCGCAACGTCGTACACACGGAGGTCGACTGATGAGCAGCCCGTACGGACCGTCCGGAGGGAACGATCCGCAGCAGCCCTGGGGCCAGCAGCCGCAACAGCCGCAGCAGCCCTACGGTGGCGGCTTCCCTCCCGGCACGCCGTCCGGCGGCTTCCCGGCTCAGAACCCCTACGGCCAGCCGCAGCAGCCCCAGCCCGGGCAGCAGCAGCCGTACCCCGGTTTCGATCCGTCACAGCAGCAGACGCAGCAGTACGGCATGCCGGGTCAGCAGCAACAGCAGCCGCAGTCGAACCCCTACGGCACGCCCGCGCAGGACCCGTACGGCCAGCAGACCCAGCAGTACGGCATGCCGGGCCAGCAGCAGCACCAGGACCCGTACGGCCAGCAGCAGCCCAACCCGTACGGCCAGCAGCCGGGCTACGGCCCGCCGATGCCGCAGAAGAAGAAGTCCAGCGCGGCCATCTGGGTTGCCGCGGTGGTCGTCGTCCTGCTGGTCGGCGGCGTGCTGTTCACCGGGTTCGTGTCGCCGGCGTTCTTCAAGAAGAAGATCTTCGACAACACCGCCGTGCAGAACGGCATCGTCCAGATCCTGAAGGACGAGTACAAGATCTCCGACGTCGGCAGCGCGACCTGCAGCGGCGAGAACGAGGTCAAGCCCAACACCTCGTTCGAGTGCAAGGTCCAGGTCGGCGGCAAGGACAAGAAGGTCAAGATCGTCGTCAAGACCGAGGACGGCGAGTACGAGGTCGGCCAGCCCACCGGCTGACCGTCGCGGCGCAGTCGAGAAGCCTCTCCCGGCCGTCCGGGGGAGGCTTTTCCGTGCGGAAACTGAGGTGCGCCTGCGGTCGTGCTGAGTCACGATCGCGGGCGTGACCGACATCCGCGTTCTCACCGACGAAGCGCAGTACCGCGCCCACAACACGCTCTTCCGCCGTGCGATGCACTGGGGCGCGCCGACCGACGAGCAGTGGTCCGTCACCCTGCCGTCCTACGAGCCGGATCGCGCGCTCGCCGCGTTCGACGGCGATCAGATGGTCGGCACGACCCAGTCCTTCGGCTCGTCGCTGGTCGTGCCCGGCGGCGCGAGGGTTTCCCACTCGGCCATCTCGCGCGTGGGCGTTCGTGCCGACTACACGCGCCGTGGCGTGCTCACCGCCCTGATGCGCGAACAGCTCTCCTCGCTGCCGGACCCCGTGGCGACGTTGCGCGCCTCCGAGGGCCGCATCTACGGCCGGTTCGGCTACGGCCTGGCGGGCCGTGTGCGCAAGCTGGAGATCGACGCCAAGCGGGCCGTGATCCCCGGGACCCCGACCGGCCGCGTCCGCATGCTCGACCAGGACACCGCCGACAAGCTGTTGCCCGAGCTGCACGAGGCGATCGGCCTGCGCCGGCCGGGACAGATCTCCCGCTGGCCGGGCTGGTGGGCGCGGCAGCGCGACCGCAAGACCGAGGCCGAGAACTCCGTCACCGTCGTCCACAGTGGACCGGACGGCGACGACGGTTTCCTCACCTACAAGGTGGCCACGGAGAAGGACTTCCAGCACCGGCTGTCCGTCGAGGACTTCGAGTGGGCGACCCCGCAAGCCTGGCGCGACCTCTGGATCTACGTGATGCGCCTGGACCTGGTCGACCACGTGGAGAACGAGGTGCCGCTCGACGACGCGTCGAGCTGGCTGTTCGAGGACCCGCGCGTCGTGCGCACCAAGGACGTGTTCGACGAGATCTGGCTCCGCCTGGTCGATGTGCCGCACATGCTGTCCGCCCGCACCTACGGCACCGCCGAGCCCGTGGTCGTCGAGGTGCACGACAAGCTGCTGCCCGCGAACACCGGCACCTACCGGGTGTCGCCCGATGGCGCGGAACGGGTCGAGGAGCAGCCCGACCTCACGATCCCGGTGGACCTGCTCGGGGCCGTGTACCTCGGCGACGTGACGTTCTCGCAGCTCGCCGCGACCCAACGGATCGAGGGAACCCGTCTGGCGGACGCGGACGCGTTGTTCGCCGTGTCACAGAAACCGGTGTGCGGCACGTTCTTCTAGGCGCGCCGCTCCATCGCGTTCACCAGGCGCGGCACCGAGCTGCCCAGGCCCCAGCGCTGCGTGAGCTCGCGCAGCCGCTCGGGGTCGGCGGGCACGCGCGGCACCTCGTCGTCGCGGTCCTTCACGACCGGGGCGTCGATCGCGGTGCGCACGACCGTGGGCGCGGCGGCCAGGTAGTCCTCGGCGGCGATGAGCGAGTTGCGGGCCCTGGTGGTGAGCTTGCGGTCCATCGGGTCGCCCACGGCCTCGATCAAGGCGTCGAGCGAGCCGAACTCGGTGATGAGCTTCGCCGCGGTCTTCTCGCCGATGCCCGCGACGCCCGGCAGGCCGTCGGAGGGGTCGCCGCGCAGCACGGCCATGTCGGCGTAGGCGGAGCCGGCGTTCTCGACGGGCAGCGAGTACTTGGCGGCCAGTTCCTCCGGGCCGAGGATCTCGACCTTGTTCCAGCCGCGGCCGACGTAGAGGACGTGCACGGGCGTGGGCTCGAAGCGCACGACCTGGAACATGTCGCGGTCGCCGGTCACGACCTCGACGGGCGACTTGCGCTCGTGGTGGGCCAGCGCGCCGATGACGTCGTCGGCCTCGTAGCCCGTGGCCTCGCCGGTGCAGATGCCGGCCGCGTCGAGGACGTCGAGGATGATCGGGATCTGCGGTGTGAGGGTGTCCGGGACCTCCTCGGAGCCGTCGGTGGCGCCCTCGGCCACGCGGTGGGCCTTGTAGGACGGCAGCGCCTTCACCCGGAACTCGGGGCGCCAGTCGGCGTCGAGGCACGCGACCAGGCGGGCCGCGCCGCGGTCGGTGATGACGCGCGCGATCTGGTCGACGAACCCGCGCACGGCGTTCACCGGCGTGCCGTCGGGCGCGGTCATCGAGTCCGGCAGCGCGTAGTACGACCGGAAGTAGAGGCTCGCGGAGTCGAGCAGCACCAGGGGAGAGCTCACGAGTGGACAAGCTACTAGGCTTTCCGGCATGGCAACGATCACCGGGCCCATCGACGTGTCCTCGCTGCGTGCGCGACTCGACCGCGCCTCCGCGGCCGCCGAGCAGGCGGGCGTCGACGCCCTCCTCATCTCGCCCGGGTCGGACCTGCGGTACCTGATCGGTGCCGGCGGCGACTCGTTCGAGCGCCTCACCTGCCTCGCGCTGCCCGTCGGCGGCACACCGACACTCGTGGTGCCGAAGCTGGAGCAGCCCGGCTACGCGGGCATCCCGACCGGAGAACTGGGCGTCGAGGTCGTCACGTGGGTCGACGGCGAGGACCCGTACGCGCTGGTCAAGGCCGTGCTCAAGGGCTCGCGCGTCGCCGTGGCGGACATGATGCCCGCCCTGCACACGCTCAAGCTCGGCGCCGCGGTCGGCGGCCCGCAGTCGCTCGCCGGGCCGATCCTGCGCGAGCTGCGGATGCGCAAGGACGCCGCCGAGATCGACGCGCTGCGCAAGGCCGGTGCCGCGATCGACCGCGTCCACGCGCGCATGGGCGAGTTCCTGCGCGTCGGCCGCACCGAGCGCGAGGTGGCCCGGGACATCGCCGTCGCGATCGTCGAGGAGGGCCACACCGTCGCCGACTTCGTGATCGTGGGCTCCGGCCCGAACGGCGCCTCGCCGCACCACCGCGACTCCGACCGCGTCGTCGAGGCGGGCGACGTCGTGGTCATCGACATCGGCGGCCCGGTCGCCGAGGGCTACAACTCCGACTCCACCCGCACGTACGTGATGGGCGAGCCGGCCTTCGACGACGTGCGGGACACCTACGCCGTGCTGCAGGCGGCCCAGCAGGCCGCGGTCGACGCGGTGCAGCCGGGTGTGACCTGCGAGGAGGTCGACGCCGCCGCCCGTTCGGTGATCGCCGACGCGGGCTTCGGCGAGTACTTCGTCCACCGCACGGGCCACGGCATCGGCCTGGACGTGCACGAGGAGCCCTACATCGTCAGCGGCAACGCCCTGCCCCTCGAACCCGGCATGGCCTTCAGCGTCGAGCCCGGCATCTACCTGCCCGGCCGCTGGGGCGCCCGCATCGAGGACATCGTGGTGGCCACCGCGGACGGCGTGGAGTCCTTCAACAACCGACCTCACGAACTGGTGGTGCTTTGACCCTCGAGCAGATCGACAGAGCGATACTGAAGGAACTCGCCTCGGACGGCCGGTGCAGCTTCACCGACCTGGCCGAACGGGTGGGCCTGTCCGTCTCGGCGGTGCACCAGCGCGTGAAGCGGCTGGAGCAGCGCGGCATCGTGAAGGGCTACGCGGCCCGCCTGGACGGCGCCGAGGTGGGCCTGCCGATGTCCGCGTTCATCTCGCTCTTCCCGATCAACCCGTCCGAGCCGGACGACTACCCGAAGCGCCTGGAGCACCTGCCGGAGATCGAGGCGTGCTACTCGGTCGCGGGCGACGCGTCGTACGTGCTGCGGGTGCGGGTGGCGTCGCCGGTGGCGCTGGAGGAGCTGCTGCAGAAGATCCGGGAGTCGGCGAACGTGTCCACCAGGACGACGGTCGTGCTCTCCACGCCGTACGAGGACCGGCCACCCGCGGTCTGAGCACGAGGGTGCGCTGGACGGCCGTTCAGCGCACCTGCCCGTCGGCCAGCACCAGCACCCGGTCGGCCGCCTCGTGCACCGCGTCGTGGTGCGTGGCGATCAGCACCGCGGCGCCCTGGTCGGCGACCCGCCGCAGCAACCCGACCGCCGCCACGGCGCTGGCGGCGTCCAGGTGGGCCGTCGGCTCGTCGGCGAGCAGGGCCGCTGGCCGGGCGATCACGGCCCTGGCCAGCGCCGCCCGCTGCTGCTGCCCGAACGACACCTGCGCGGGGAACCGCGACCCGAGCGCTCCGATCCCCAGCTCGGCCAGCAGCTCGGCGACGCCGGTCACCGGCTGCCCGGTCAGCCGCAGCGGCAGGGCCACGTTCTCCTCCAGCGTCAGCTCGGACGCGAGGCCCAGCGACTGCGGCAGCACCGCGCACGCCGACCACGACGCCGGTCCGGGCGACACCGACCCGCTGTCCGGGACGTCGAAGCCGCACAGCAGCGACAGCAGGGCGGTCTTGCCGGACCCGGAGGGCCCGCTCAGCGTGACGAGCTCCCCGGCGCCGACGGCCAGGTCGACGCCCCGCAGCACCTCCACGCCGCCGAACGCGCGGTGCACCCCGCAGGCCTGGATCACGACGCGGCCAGCGGAACGCACAGGTCGGCCAGCTCGACCAGGCGCGGGTCGTGCGAGGCGACCACGGCCGGCACGGGCAGCGACGCCAGCGTCTGCAGCACCAGGTCCGCCGACCGCACGTCGAGCTGCGACGTCGGTTCGTCCGCCACCACGACCGAAGCCCCGCGGGCCAGCGCGCACCCGAAGGCGAGCCGCTGCTGCTGCCCGCCGGACAACGCGCCGATCCGCCAGGTCGCCGATCCGCTCAGCCCGAGGGTGTCGAGCAGCGAGTGGTCGCCGGCACCGGCGGCGCGCAGGTTCTCGCCGACCGTCAGGTGCGCGATCAGGTTGTCGGCGGGGTTCTGGAACACGACCGCGATCTCCTTGCGCCGCAACGCCCGCAGCTCCGCCCACGACAGCGAGGACGTCGCCACGTCGCGCACGAACACCTCGCCCGACGTCGGGCGTTCGACGAGCGAGAGCACGCGCAGCAGGGTCGACTTGCCGGAGCCGGACGGGCCGGACAGCACGGTGAGGCCGGGCGCGATGGACAGCGACACGTCCGACACGGCGCACACGGAACCGTAGGACACCCCTACGCCTTTGGCCCGGATCACCTGAGCAGCTCTCCCATCCGCGCGGTGCGGATGCCGCGCAACGCAAGCCACGCGGCCGCGGCCACGACCACCAGACCGCCCAGCACCATCGTGCCCACCAGCGGCGCCGGATCGGGCAGCGACGGCGCCGGGTTCAGCCACGGCGCGGGGTCCAGGCGCGGCACGGCCACCCCGGCGCTCACGAACGACGCCAGCGCGCCCACCAGCAGCGCCAGGGCCGCCAGCGCCCCCACCTCCAGCAGGTGGCTGGACCACAGCACGGACGGGCGCATGCCCATGCGGGTCGACAGCGCGCCGGAGACGGCGTTCTGGCGGCGGCGGACCTCGATCGCCAGCAGCAGCGCCACGGCGGCCACCACGGCCAGCACGACCCCGATCGCCGTCACGAAGCCGAAGGTCCACTCGACGGTCAGGAACGGCAGGCCGTCCAGCACGCGGGCGCGCTCGGCAACGTTGGTGTAGTGGATGCCGGCGGTCTGCAGCGAGGACGTCAGCGTCGACAGGGGCAGCGACGACCACAGGTGCCACGAGCCGACCTGCTCGGCCGCGGGCACCGCGTCGCGGGAGAGCACGTAGCCGCGCGTGCCGAGCTTCGGGAACGACGGCAGCGACGCCACCGGCTTCAGCAGCGGCAGGCCGGGGATCTGGATCTCCTGGTTCGCCGCGCGGCCGATGCGCAGGGCGGGCGCGGTGCCGCCGGTGCGGCGCAGTCCGGACAGGAGCGCGCGGACCTCGGCGGGGTCGTCCAGCACGGCGGCGTCGGTGAACGTCGCCGGGTCCACGACCAGCGCGCCCGTGCTCACCCCGACCAGGGTCGTGGTGCCCCGCAGCCGTTCCGGCAGGGCGACGCGGCCGAGCGCGATGTCCTGCGACACCTGGACGGTGCTGGTGGCGCCGACGAACACGCCCGACTTCGAGTCGAGCGCCGACCGCTGCGCGCCCGCGACCGAGCTGCCCACGGCGATCGTGCCGACCGCCAGCACGCCGACCAGCAGCACACCTGTCACGGGTCCCACGGCCGCCGCGAGCCGGCGCAGGGCCAGCTGGGCGGCCGGGACCCGCCACCACTGCACGCGGTGCGACCACGCCAGCGTCCAGCGCAGCAGCCGGGTCGCGAGCAGTGCGGCGGCGAGCACCACGAGCAGCGGGAACGTCAGCGCGGCCACGTCGATCCGCGGCAGTTCAGCGGCCTTGAGGGTGGTGCCCAGCCCGTGGCGGGACAGGCGCATCCAGGCCAGGACGGCCAGGCCCGCGACCACCAGCTCCCACGGCACCAGCGCGAGCCGCCACGAGCGCGCACGGCGCTGGAACGTCCGGTGCGTCCGCCACGCCGCGACGAGCACGGTCACCGCCAGCGACGCGGCCACCACGGCCAGCACGACTCCGAATGACACCCAGAGCGCTCCCGGCGCCAGGGCGGTTCCCGGTGCGTAGAGCGGGAGCAGGAGGCGCGCGGCGAGCAGGCCGAGCAGCCCGCCGGCGATCAGCGGGAGGCCCAGCTCCAGCACGCCGCGCAGGCCGAGTGCCAGCGGACCCGCCCCGCGCACCCACAGCAGCCGCAGCTCGGAGTGCCGCCGCTGCGCCCACTGCACGGTGACCGTGCCGACGCCCGCGAGCCCGACCAGCACGCTGATGAGCACCAGCGGCAGCAGGGCGGACGAGACGTTGCGCTCGGAGGTCCTGGCGGCGGTGATGGCGCCGGACACCAGGTCCGTGCGCGTCAGCGGCAGCCCGAGCGACGCCACGAGCGCGTTGCCCCTGTCCCGCAGGGCTTCGGCGTCGGCGAGCGTCGCGGGCGGCGCGGTGGGGAAGCGCAGCGACACCGAGGCGCCCGACGAGAACTCCGGCGGCAGCGCACCGAGGTCCGAGGGCTGGTGCACCCAGATCACCGACGTGCTGTCGCCGTCGCCGCCCAGCGGGTTCGGCACGGCGGTCTTCACCTCGGAGCACCACCAGTCCGGGACGGGGTGCGCGAGGTCGGCGTAGATGGCGCTCACGGTCAGCGGTGACCCGGTCAGCCGGTCGCCCACGCGCACCTTCGCCGCGGTGGCGATGGTCTGCGGCACCCACAGGCCGGTGCCGCCGCCCTGGACGGCGGTCAGGTGCGCCGTGGCGTCCGGGCGGTAGCCGAACCGGCCGTAGGTCGCGAGGCCGTTGAAGTCGGGGCGGCCGATCCGCGTGTAGACGGCGCCCAGGTCACCCTTCGCCGCCATCGGCACGGCGTCGGCCAACGGCAGGCCCTCGCCGTCGAGGGACGGGTGCACGGACTGCGTGCACATGCGGCTTTCCTGGTACGCGAGAGCGGCGCTGCCCGCGGAGGAGGAGTGCAGCACGGCCGCGGCCACGACGAAGCCCAGCAGCAGCGTCGTCGCGATGCTCACCACCAGGGTGAGCGGGCTGGACAACGCCGCCCCGGGCGCGGCTCTCCACGGCAACTGCACCAGCGCACGCTAACCGCCGCGCTGCCGTTCCGGGAGGTTTTCGGAGGTAACGGAAACGCACCACGCCGAACCCGGCCGACGAACGGATCCGCCCGCCTGCGGCCCCTACAGGACGAACCCCTCCGGGAACGGGTCGGTCGCGTCGAGCAGGTACTGGCCCATGCCGGTGATCCAGGCACGCCCCGCCACGGTCGGCACCACCGCCGTGCGGTCGTCCAGCGGCACCTCCTCGAGCAGCCGGCCGATGAACCGGGTGCCGATGAACGACTCGTTCACGAAGTCCGCGCCGATGGCCAGCTCGCCGCGGGCGTGCAGCTGGGCCATCCGCGCGCAGGTGCCCGTGCCGCAGGGGGAGCGGTCGAACCAGCCGGGGTGGATCGCCATCGCGTTGCGCGACTGGGCGCCGTCCTGGCCGGGTGCGGTGAACTGGACGTGCTTGCACCCGCCGATCGCCGCGTCCACCGGGTGCACGGGCCGGTTCACCTCGTTGATCCGGTCCATGATGGACAGTCCGGCGGCGAGGATCCGGTCCTTCTCCGCGCGGTCGAAGGGGATGCCGAGCTGCTCCAGCGGCAGGATCGCGTAGAAGTTGCCGCCGTAGGCCATGTCGTAGCGGACCTCGCCGAGCCCCGGCACGTCGACGACCGCGTCCAGCTCGTGCGCGTACGCCGGCACGTTGCGGATCGTCACGAGCTTCGTGCGGGTGTCGTAGTCGGCGAGGACCAGCCCGGCCGGGGTGTCGAGCCGCACGGTCGTGACGGGTTCGGTGACCTCGACCATGCCGGTCTCCACCAGCACCGTCGCGACGCCCATCGTGCCGTGGCCGCACATCGGCAGCAGGCCGGAGACCTCGATGAACAGTACGCCCCAGTCGGCGTCCCGGCGGGTGGAGGGCTGCAAGATCGCGCCGCTCATCGCCGCGTGCCCGCGCGGCTCGTTGACGAGGAACTTCCTGATGTGGTCGTGGTTCTCGATGAAGTTGAGCCGCTTCTCGGCCATGGTCTCGCCGGGGATCACCCCGACGCCGCCGGTGATCACGCGGGTCGGCATGCCCTCGGTGTGCGAGTCGACGGCGCTGTAGTACTTGGCGAACCTCACGACGTCGCCAGCTTCATGTCGGCGTCGACCTGGGCGAGCTGCTCGGCGCTCAGCGGGCCGCGCGGGGGACGGCACGGGCCGCCGTAGCGGCCGACGAAGTCCATGGACCGCTTGATGGCCTGCACGAACTCGGTGCGCGAGTCCCAGCGGAACGCGGGCACGAGCTTCTCGTACAGGGCGCGCGCCTTCTCCAGCTCGCCGTTGAGGGCCAGGGTGAACAGCTCGACGCTCTCGGCGGGGAACACGTTGGGGTAGCCCGCGAACCAGCCCGTCGCGCCCATCAGCAGGCTTTCCAGCACGACGTCGTCCGCGCCCGCCACGACGGTGAGGTGCGGGGCGGCCGCGCGGATCTCCAGCACGCGCCGCACGTCGCCCGAGAACTCCTTCACCGCCACCACGTTCTCGATCTGGCCGAGCTCGGCGAGCAGGTCCGGCGTGAGGTCGACCTTGGTATCGATCGGGTTGTTGTAGACCATGATCGGCAGCCCGGCCTTTGCGACCTCGCGGAAGTGGTGCACGACCTCGCCGCGGTTGGCCCGGTACATCGTGGGCGGCAGGCACAGCACGCCGTCCGCGCCGTCCTCGGCGGCGGCCTCGGCCCAGTGGCGGGCCTGGTGCGCGCCGACGCCGTGCACGCCGATGACCGCGATGCCCTTGCCCTTCACCGCGGCGATCGCCGTCCGGGCGACCTCGCGGCGTTCGGCGTCGGTGAGCGAGGAGTACTCGCCCAGCGACCCGTTCGGGCCGACGCCGCGGCAGCCGTTCTCGACGACCCACCGGCAGTGCTCGGCGAACTTGTCGAGGTCCGGGCGCAGTCCCGCCGGCGCCTTCGGGTCTTCGGCGTAGGGGAGCGCGGTGGCGACGATGACGCCGTCGAGGCGTTCGGTCATGACTTCTCCTCCGGGAGGTCGGCGAGTTCGCCGAGGGGGATCGGGACCGCGATGACGCGGCGCTGGTCGTCGAACGGGACGCCGGTCAGCTCGCTGGCGTTGCGGCCGCAGATGCGGCCCTGGCACCGGCCCAGCGCGACCCGGCTGGAGAGCTTCAGCTCGCGCAGGGTGGTGGCGTCGGTGAGGTCCTCGAGCGCGACCTTCTCGCAGCGGCACACCGTGGTGCGGGGTTCCAGCCACGTCTTCCAGCCCGGCCGCACCTCGTGGGCGCGGCCCAGCGCGGCGGCGAACAACCGGCCCCGGCGCACGGCTTCGAGCGCCTCGCGCGGCGGTTCCCGGTGCGCCGCGGCGGCTCCGGCGACGACGCCCTCGGCCTCCGCGAGGTCCGCGCCGCCGATGCCGGTGACCTCGCCGGCCGCGTAGACGCCGGCGACCGACGTCTGCTGGTGCTCGTCGACGTCGAGGAAGTCGTCGGTGCGCAGTGCTTCCGGCACGAGGTCGGTGCGCGGGAGGAAGCCGTAGCCGACGCACACCAGGTCGGCGTGCACGGTGCGGCGGCTGACCGGTCGCCACTCGTCGTCGAGCTTCGCGACCGTGACGCGGTCGCCCTGCTTGGCGATCACGGCGGTCCGGGTCTCCAGGTGGCGCAACACCTTCCGGTAGCGCGCGAGCTCGCCGATCTTGTGGCGGTTGGCGGCGACCGCCTTCGCCTCGCGCAGCCACCTGGTCGGCGAGGACGCCTCGTAGACGCCGACGAGCGTGGCGCCGAGGTCCTGCAACGCGGTGGCGACGGGCAGCAGGAACGGGCCGGTGCCGGTGACGACGACGCGTTCGGCGAGGGTGACGCCCTGCTTGGCGAGGGCCTGGGCGGCTCCCGCGGTGATCACGCCGGGGCCGTCCCAGCCGGGGAAGGGCAGCGGCCGGTCGTAGGCGCCGGTGGCGACGACCAGCGAGTCGAAGCGCAGCTGCCGCGGTCCGCGCAGGTGCAGCGTGGTCCCCTCGACCAGCCAGGCCTCGGTGTTCTTCAGGTGGGTCACGCCGGGGTGCGCGAACCTCGCCCGGCCGCGCAGGTACTGGCCGCCCGCCTCGGGCTCGGAGTCGACCAGCACGACCTCGGCGCCCGCGTCGGCGGCGGTCCTGGCGGCGGCCATCCCGGCCGGTCCCGCGCCCACCACGACGACCCTCATGGCGTCGTCCTGATGTCGTCGCCGTCGCGCAGCGGGTGGCGGCACGCGCGGACCTCGGGCACGCCGTTGATCTCCGCGACGCAGCCGAAGCACACGCCGATGCCGCAGAAGAACCTGCCGGGCAGCAGCTCCGCGACGTGGGCGGCCTCGCGCGGCTCGCCGTTGAACGTCACCTGCACACCATCACCTCCGGACGGTCGACCCGGAACGGGTGGGGATCGACGAGCGGGGTCTCGCCGGTGAACAGCTGGGCGAGCAGGCGGCCGGTCGCCGGCGCCAGGCCCACGCCCGCGCCCTCGTGACCGGTCGCGTGCCAGAGGCCGGGGGTGCGCGGGTCCTCGCCGATGATCGGCAGGTGGTCCGGCGCGTACGGGCGGAAACCGCCGTACGCGCGCATGACGGGCACCGCCGCGAGCATCGGGAAGAGCGCGATGGCCCGCCGTGCCAGCGCTTTCAGCACCTCGGACTCGATCGCGTCGTCGAAGCCCTTGCGCTGCCGGCTCGACCCGATCAGCACCGTGCCGGCCTGCGTCGACTCGACCACGCCGGACGTCTGCAGGTCGGCGTCGCCGCTCGCGACCGCGCCGACGTAGTCCGCGTCGTAGACCTTGTGCCGGATCCGGCCGGGGATCGGGGTGGTGACCAGCACGACGCCGCGGCGGGGCAGCACGTTGACGCCGAAGCCGCCCGCCCACGGACCGGCGGCGTTGACGACGGCGCCGCAGCTGATCACGCCGTCGGCCGTCGTGACGCTGCGGCCGTCCGCCGCGGACACCTCGGCGCGGCGGACCTCGATGCCGCGCAGCAGGGCGCGGGTGGCCTTGACCGGGTTGAGCTGCGCGTCCTGGGGGTAGCGGACGGCGGCGGAGACGCCGGGGCTGAGGTGCTGCTCGCAGGCCAGCGCGTCCTCGGCGGTGATCTCGCACGCGTCGACGCCCGCGGCCCGCTGGCCCGCGGCGAACGCGCGCAGCGGTGCGGCGGCCTCGGGAGTCGTGGCGACGACCAGCCCGCCCTTCTCCTCCCACTCGGCGTCCCCGGCCAGGTCCGGCCACAGCGCACGGCTCGCTCGCGCGAGTTCGAGCTCCGGGCCCGGCCCCTTGTCGCTGACCAGCACGTTGCCCTCGCCGGCCGCGCTGGTGCCCGACGCGGGGCCCCGGCGGTCGACGACGAGCACGCGCAGCCCGCGCGCCTGGAGCGCCTGGGCGCACGCGGCCCCGATGATGCCCGCGCCCACGACCACGACGTCCGGCTGCATCGTCACCTCCGTTCAATAGAATGAACGTTAGTGCTTCGGATACTCCAGCACCAGTACCGAGCTGACCTCATCGCCGACCGTCTCGTAGAGGTGGGGGCGCGATCCGGGGAAGCACACGTAGTCGCCGGGCCCGAGCTCGTACGGTTTGTCCGGCGGCCCGACCCGCAGCCGGCCGCTCGTGACCAGCACGTGCTCCCTGCCGGGATGACCTTCGGTGGTCTGCGTGGCGCCGGGCCGCACCCGCTGGTCGTAGATCTCCAGCACGGTGTCGCCGATGTCCATCCGCCGCATGAGCCGCAGGTCGACGGCGTTGCTGGAGAGCACCTCGACGTCCGCCGACCGCACCAGCACGACGTCCGGCGGCGTCCGCTCGGTCACGAGCTCGGACACCGGCACGTCCAAAGCGTTCGACAAACTGAACACCGTCTCGATGGTCGGGTTGCCCGACCCGCTCTCCAGCTGGGACAGCGTGCCCTTGGCGATGGACGACCGCCGCGCGAGCTCCGACAGGGACAACCCGCGCTGCTCCCGGAACGCCCTGATGTTGGCGCCGAGCACCTGACCCGCACTCATAGCCACTGATCGTTGCATAGGCTTGCGCCCATGACTGCGTACACGGAGGTGGAGGGGCAGACCCTCCGCACGGCCGTTTTCGGTGCCATGGTGCTGGTGTCCACAGCGGACCCCGGCGCCGTCGACGAGGAGAGCCACGCCGGCATCAGGGCCATGACCCTGCTCTCGGACGACCTGCGCGCCGTCATCGACGCCGCACCGCCCACCCTGCCGAAGGGCTCCGCGACCGACGTGGAGGAGGGCGTCCTCGCGGCACTGCGCTCCTCGGTGGACATCATCACCGCCCGCGAGCCGCGCGACGTGCCGATCTTCCGCGCCGCGGTGACGGAGATGTGCCGGTCGGTGGCCGGGGCGGACGGCGAGGTGGCGGTGGCGGAGCGGACGATGGTGACGAGGGTGGTCGAGGCGCTGGGCTGACGGGCGCCAGACCTAGAGGTACGTCTTGTACTCGTCGAGCATCGCCTGCAGCGTGTCGGTGATCGACGAGTTCAGCCATGCCACGGCGACAGTGTCCTGCAGCGGTCCTACCGCTACTTCCGCTGTACCGGCTCTTTCCGACTCCGGAAGTTGTTCCAGGCCGGTGCGCAGCGCATGCAGCGCCGCGTCGACCTCCCCGCGGAACGCCGAGGTCTCCGCGCGGTCGAGCCACGCCCACGGGGCATGCTTGTCCTCGGTCTGCCATGTCGCGAGCGTGTGGAGTTTGCGAAAGCTGTGCAGCGCTTTCGTCTGTTCTTCCTGGCCGTCCGCCAGCAGGACGTCGAGCCGGGCGAGGTTGGCGAGCGAATAGAGGTCGTCGTCCTTGATGTCACCCGCCTTGCGGTAACACTCCCTCGCCTTGACCAGTTCGGCCCGGTCACCGGACTCACGTGCGATCCTGCGGTGCGCGCCGCCCAGACTCGAGTACGCGTCCGCGTCCGCCGGGTTGAGTCTGACCGCCTCGCTCAGGGCGTTCACCGCAGCGGTGTAGTCGCCCTTGCGGCTCTGGGCGACGCCGAGCGCACGCCACCACTCGGCGAAGTCGTGCTGCAACCGCGTGGCCCGGTCGAGGTGGTGGATGGCCTCGTCGAACTGCCGCTTGGCGAGCAGTGTCCTGCCGAGTTCTCCGTGTGCGTCGGCCCGGGCCTCGTTGATCGTGAGCAGATATCGCAGTTTGGCGATGCGGTCATCTCCCTCAGCGCTCATCGCCTCCCTGAAGAGGTCGTCACCGCGAGCGTGCTCCAACCGTGAGATCTCCTGCCGCAGTTTCTCCCTCTCTGCCCGGGAGAACACCACGAGGTCGCGCCCCAGGCGCACGGGGTTGTCGACGTAGTCGGGGTCGTCGAGGCCGTTCACAATCATGCTGACTATCAGCTCTTTGGCTGACCGCAGCTCCTTCGGGCCCTTCCCGTACTGCGCGAAGCGGTAGGTGTCCGCGTTGAAGCGCAGGTCTGTCGGATGCTGACAGGTCAAGATGGTGACGTTGTCGCGCAACGCCCACCTCGCTCCGAGCTCCAGGTAGACGTTGGCGTTGGCGCCGGTGAGATCCGCTATGTAGACATGGGCGTTCAGCGCCTCGCCGTACATGGAGTGGTGGATGGAACCGGACATCTGCCTGTCCTTCTCGATCTGCATCTCCACCCGACGTCCGAGCCGTTGCTCGAGCATCACCTTGACGTCTCCGTACAGATCGTCCTTGATCTCCTGGGTGTCGGTCCAGTGCGCGTGCTTGCCGACCATCGCTCCCGGCATGGCCACGAAGACCCGCAGTGGTTCGGACTTCTCCACGAAGCTCTCCAGAGTCAGGCCGCGCTCGGGCGTGACGCCATCCACGCGGTGTGTTCGTTGCTGATGACGGCCTCGGTCTCGGCAACCGCAGCAGGCCACTCGTCCTCGGTGACGTACGGGAGCCGCTGGTAGATGTCCGCGAGCTCTCCAGCCGCGGTCGCGTACGCGACGCGAAGGTTCTCGTACTGCCGCAGACCGATCCACGCTGCACCGGCTGCGACCGCCGCCGCCATCACACCGGACATGTCGACGTCCCACGTTCCGAGCAGACGGAGAACCGCGAACACGATCGCCACGAGTTCACCGAGGATCAGCAGAACGCGGAACACGTTCGCGCGCGTCTCGTTCATCGCTGCTTTGCCGCGGTACCAGCCCAACTGCTGCTGTACGCGATGTTCGCGGTAGACGGTCTTCCGGTCGGCGAACGGCTTGGTCCGGAGTTCGGCCAGGGCCTGGTCACCCAGATCGTTCGTCGTGGTGAGCAAGACCGTCTTGCGGTGCTCCTTCACTGCGTCGGCGATCGCGAGGTCGAGGTCCTTGCGGGGGTCTTGGCCGGTACCGGAGAACGGGTCGCCCCCCACCGCGTAGCGCCAGGCCAAGGACTTGACGCGTTCTGCCACGGTCCGGCCGGCGTTCCACTTCAGCTCCGGATGCATCACCCACAGCAAGAGCTCGCCGAACAAGGCGATCAGGAACCCACCGAGGGCGACCCAGGCCCAGATGTCGACGTTGCCGCCACCGATCTTCCACTTGAACGCACCGCCCACGGCTGCGCCCACTGCGCCGATCAACCGCACCCGGCTGAACAGCATCGTGCGGCGCTGTCCACGTCCGGCCACCTCCTCCGCGTCGTGGTAGAAGCCCGGCAGGTGCTTTTCGTCCATCCGGATGTCTCTCCCCTCTTCCGACAACGGTGATCGTGCGCTACCAAACGTGTGTTACCACGGTGCCGCTCCCCAGGCGGCCCGTTCTGGGGCTACGAGCTGGTGTTCACCCGTACAGCGGAGGGGTGCCGTATGGCGGATGCGCGGACTTACGCCGCGTTCATCTCGTACAGTCACGCGACGGACCACGAGCTCGGTCCGTCGTTGCAGGAGGGCATCGAGAAGTTCGCGAAGCCGTGGTACCGGGCGCGGGCGCGGCGGGTGTTCCTCGACAACTCCGTTCTGGCCGCCGAGTCCGATCTCACCGGCGCGATCCTCGACGGCCTGGGCAGGGCCGAGCACTTCCTGCTGCTCGCCTCACCCGCGTCCGCGCGGTCGCGGTGGGTCGCGAAAGAAGTGGCGTGGTGGCTGGAGAACCGCGACCGCCGCAGCCTTTTCGTGGTGCTCACCGACGGCGAGGCGGTGTGGGACAACGGGGTTCTCGACACCGCCCGCACCACGGCGTTGCCGGAGGCGTTGCACGGCATCCCCGAACCGCGGTGCGTGGACCTGCGCGGCCTGCGCGACGTCGAGCTGGACGCGCGCAACCCGCAGTGGGAGTCGGTGCTGGCCGACGTCGTGGCACCGCTCGACGGAGTCGAGAAGCCCGAGCTGATCGGGCACCACATCCGCGAACGCCGCCGCACCAGGCGGACCGTCACCGTGACGATCTCCGTGCTGGTGGTGCTGCTCGTCGCCTCGGTGATCTTCGCGGTGCGTTCGGGCCAGCAGAGCGATCGGGCTCAGCAGCAGACGCTCGTCGCCACGTCGCGTCAGCTCGTCGCCCAGGCCACGGCCATCCGCGACTCGCGGCCGGGCATCGCGCGCCAACTGCTCGCGCAGGCGTACCGGATGTCACCGACCGCCGAGGTGCTGGGCGCACTGGTGGAGAGCCCGTCCATCCCGCGGGTCGTGCCGACGGGCGAGAACGTCGGGGCGCTGAGCGCCGCAGCCAGCGGCGAGGTGGTCGCAGCGATCCGGGAGAAGGAGATCGTGGTCTACGACGGCACCACCGAGCGGAAGTCGATCCCGCTGGGAGTGCCGGGTTTCGACGTGGCGCTCCACCCGGACGGCAAGCACGTCGTCGTCAGCACCGACGACACCGTCCAGGTGATCGACATCGCCGACCCCGCCCGGCGGTACGTGCGGCAGGGTGGTGCCGGCTCGCTCGCCTTCGCGCGGGACAAGCCGGTCCTCGTCGCGGACAGGGTGCTCCTAGACCTCGCGGAGCCGCTGGCGCCCAGGGAGATCGGCGTGCTGTCGGCGACGGGCACCGGCCCGGTGGCGATCAGCGCGGACGGGACGACCGTCGCGCTGAGCCGGGCGGGCGACGTCGTCGAGCTGTGGGACGTTTCCGCGGTCCCGATTCGCCGCCGCACGTTCGCGACTCGGTCGGAGCAGGTACTCGGCCTGCGGTTCGCCTCGCGAGGCTCGGTGCTCGCGGTCACCGCCGGTGAGGCCGTGCAGCTGTGGAACACGGCGACCGGCGAGCTCTACAGCGTCCTCACCGGCGCGGACCAGCGCGTCCGGTCGCTCGCGTTCTCGCCGGACGGCACGATGCTGGCGGTCGGCGACGTCGTCGGCAGGATCAGCCTCTGGGACATCGCGGACGCGGTCCGGCCGAGGGCGACCCCGGCGCTGACCGGTCACATCGGCGCCGTGGCCGCGCTCGCGTTCCGGGCGGACTCCCGGGTGCTCGTGTCCGCGAGCCGGGACGGGGCGCCGGACCAGCCGGTCCTGAGGTTCTGGAACGTGCTCGCGGCGGCGCGGTCCTCGGCGCTCTCGGTGCTGCCCGTGGGCGGCAACGAGTTGGCGTTCGGTGCCCATCGGCAGCTCGCGACGGGCTGGCCGACCGTGGTGTACGACCTGGTGGACCCCGCGAACCCGCGCACCGTCCGCACGCTGCGCACCTTCAACGTCGTCCGGCAGCCCGTCGCGTTCAGCCCCGACGGCGCCAGGCTGGCGATGGGGCTGCCCATCGTGCTCGTCGACCCCGGCACGGATGCCACACCGGCCGTCAAACAGGTCGATCGCGCCGAGCGTGTGGTGTTCAGCCCGGATGGCCGGCTGGTCGGCGTGACGTCGGCCGGCGACGGCGCCACTCTGTGGGAGCGCCGGGGCGACGAGGCCGAACGCACTGCCGTGCTGCCCGGAACCGGGTTCGCGCGCAACGGCATCGCGTTCAGCCCAGACAGCCGCCGGGTGGTCGCAGCCGGCCCGACCGGGGAGTCGGTGTTGCTCTGGGACGTCGGCGACCCCCGTCGGCCGCAGCAGGTCCTCGCGATCGACACGAAGGACGACCCGGTCGACGCCGTGCTGTTCGGTCCCGGCGACGACGTGGTGGTCGCCGGAACGAAGAGCGGTGCGATCGCTGTGTGGCGGGTGGACGGCACCCCTGTCGCGAGAGTCGGCGCGCACCTCGGCAGCGTCCAGCACCTGGTGTTGCACCCGGACGGCCACACGCTCGCCAGTGCCGACACGTCGGGCGAGGTGACGATCTGGGAGTTCGCTGACCCGGCACGGCCGCTCGGTGTCACCCTGCTGAGCTCCGGCCGGCTCTACGACGCGGCGGCGATCGCGTTCTCCCCGGACGGCGCGCTGCTCGGCGCGGCGGACGGCACCCGCACCACCGTGTGGAGCATCGACTCGCCGAGGTTGCTGGCGAAGCTCTGCGCGGACTCGCCCGCCATCCCGGAAACCGTGTGGCGGCAGTACCTCCCCGACGTTCCCTACGACCCGCCATGTGCGTGAAGGGAAACTCCCGTGAGACGTCTTCTTCCGCTCCTGCTGCTGTTGCTGGCGGCCTGCGGTGAGCCCTCCGTCGGCCCGAAGATCACCGAGGTGTCCGAGCCAGACGGCGTGGGCACCCTCACGAGCACGCCCACGTCCCGCAGCCTGCCCCCGCTGGGCGACGCGCCAGACGACCTGCGGCAGGTGGACTGGTCGCGGGTAACGCTCCCGGCGGAGTTCTGCGGTGTCGAGGAGCTCGTGCGGTTCTCGGGCGGGGAGGCGAAGGCCACGTCGAAGAAGTGGGGTGAGGTCGCCCTGTGGCTGAACACAGAGAACTACGTGCGCTACGGCGACATCGACGCCGATGGACGCGACGAGGCTGCGCTCGACGTCGGTTGCGACAACGGCGGTGGCACGTCGTCGAGCGAGCTCGCGTTCGGGTTCGTGGTCGTGCGGTCGGCGGTTGGGAAGCTCGAACTGGTGGGGGAGATCGCTGCCACGATCGAACGCGACGGCCTGGTGCACGTGCCGGTGCTGGCCGATCCCCGGTTTGAGAAGGGCGTGATCACCGTCAAGGAGGCCTGGTACCGGCCGAGTGACGCGAACTGCTGCCCGTCCGGCGCCTCGCTCACGAAGTGGTGGCTGCGCGACGGGAGGCTCGAAGCCGATCAGGCCGTGCAGGTCTCCTGAGACCGTTGGAGTGCCGGCTCATCGACGACACCGGGGTCGGGTCGGCATCAGCGACATGCCGGGCGGCTGCGTCGTGCCGCAGCTCCGCCGACAGCACGTCTGACGTGCTCCTGGCGCACCTCTACGCGCGGCGCGCCGTCACCTGCTGCTGCGCCCGCGCGGGACCCGCGCCGGAGGACGACGGGGCGTTCACCGCACCGGGCCGCCGGCTCCCGTTACCCGGCATCGGCCTCCGGCGCGCATGATGGAGTGATGCTGGAGGCACTGCGACGTCAGCTCAGCGAGGGTCTGTTCACCCGGGTCATCGGCCCCGATCGGGCCAGGCACGCGCGCCGGATCCACGAGACGCCCGGCGAGCGACTGTTCGCCGACGACCGGCCGATCCGGCACGTCCACGCCGACCACGCCATGTTCATCGGCGGTCTGCGGGCGTTGCTGCTGCAGTCGTTGCACCCGCTCGCGATGGCGGCGGTCGCCCAGCACTCCGACTACCGCACGGACCCGTGGGGCCGGTTGCAGCGCACGAGCCTGTTCGTCGGCACCACCACCTACGGCACGGCCGAGCACGCGCACCAGGCGATCGAACGGCTGGCGCGCGTCCACGAGCACATCCACGGCGCCGCGCCCGACGGCCGCCGGTACCGCGCCTCGGACCCGCACCTGCTGGCCTGGGTGCACGTGGCCGAGGTCGACAGCTTCCTGCGCTGCCACCAGCGCTACGGCGAGCAGCCGCTCGACGACTACGACGGGTACGTGGCCGACATGGCCGTGGTCGCCGAGGCGATGGGCATCCCGGACCCGCCGCGCACGACGGCGGAGCTCGAAGCGCGGCTGAACTCCTACCGGCCGGAGCTGCGCGGCACGCCCGAGGCCCGCGAGGCGGCACGGTTCCTGCTGCTCAAGGCGCCTCTGCCGCTGGTCGCGCGCGGGCCGTACGCGGTGCTGAGCGCCACCGCCGTCGCTTCGCTGCCGGTGTGGGCGCGGATGCCGCTGCGGCTGCCGTACCTGCCGGTGGCGGAGGCCACCGGCGTGCGGTTCGCGGGCCACGCGCTGATGCGCGGCCTTCGGTGGGTCACGAGCTGAGGAAGTCCGCCACCAGGGGAGTCGCCACGGCGCGGAACTCCTCGAAGTAGCCGTGCCGGGCGCCCTCGATGAGGTGCATGCGCGCGCCGGGGATCCGTTCGGTGATGAGCGGGGCGTTGGCCGTGGGGTTGAAGATGTCGTCCGTGCCGTGCACGACCAGAGTCGGTGCGGTGATCGACGGCAGCACGTCCCACGCGTCGTGCTCGCCGCTCGCGAACAGGTGGCGCTTGCGCGCGTGGGGCGGCATGTCCGGATCGCCGAGCGTGTTGAACGGCCCCTTGTACGCCGGTGTGTACATCAGCGCTTCGAGCGCCCTGCGGGCCTTCATCGGGTCGACTTGCGCCAGCGACTTGCGCACCTCCGCGCTGCGTTCGACGGCGTGCGGGCCGCCGGGGGAGGTGCAGCCCAGCACGAGCCGGTCGAGGCGCTCGGGGTGCGCGGCCGCGATCCACTGCGCGATCCGCCCGCCCATCGACGTGCCGTAGACGTGGGCCTGCGCGATGCCGGCGTCGTCGAGGATCGCGACGCAGTCCGACGCGAACAGCCGCGTGCTGTAGGGGACGTCCGGCTTGTCGCTGGAACCGGTTCCGCGGTGGTCGGTGACGATCGTGGTGAACGACCGCGAGAACTCGGGCCGGACCTGTGACCACCAGCGGGAGGGGTTCGACTGGCCCGCGATCAGCAGCAGCGGCGGGCCGGAACCCTCGATCGAGTAGAAGAGGCGGGTTCCGTCGGCGGCACGGGCGTGGGGCACGGCCGCCCAGTCTAGAACCTTGACTAACGGGTAGATGGTCTAGTCCAATTCGGGGTAGGACCCCCTGCCGGCCGCCAAGCGTGGGATGGAGCAGCCATGCTGTTGTTCGCTCGAATATCCGCGGTGGCCGCACTGGTGCTCGGCACCGTGATCGTCGGCCTCGCCCCTGCCAGCGCCGCCGGAGTCACGGCGACGTTCGCCAAGCAGTCCTGGGACACCGGGTACACCGCGACGGTCACGATCAAGAACGAGACCAGCGCGGCCATCGGCTCGTGGAAGCTCGAGTTCGACTACCCGGCGTCGACCTCCGTCGGCGCCTACTGGGACTCGCTGCTCACCAAGAGCGGCAACCACAACACGTTCGCCAACCGCGAGTACAACGGCTCGATCGCGCCGGGTGCCAGCGTGTCGTTCGGCTTCAACGCCTCCGGCACCGCCGACCCGGCGAACTGCCGGATCAACGGCGCGGCCTGCACCGGTGGGGGCACCTCACCGACGACGACCACGACGACCACCACTACGACGACGACCACGACGACAACGACCACCACGACGACCGGCCCGCCTCCCACGGGTTCGTTGCCGCGCAAGGTCCTCGTCGGCTACCTGCACGCGAGCTTCGCCAACGGCTCCGGCTACATCCGCATGAAGGACGTGCCGGACGAGTGGGACGTCATCAACCTGTCGTTCGCCGAGCCCACCAGCGCCACGTCCGGTGACCTGCGGTTCGCCCAGTGCCCGGTCGCGGAGTGCCCGAACGTCGAGTCGGAGGCCGAGTTCATCGCCGGCATCCGGGCCCAGCAGCAGAAGGGCAAGAAGGTCAACATCTCCATCGGCGGCCAGAACGGCCAAGTCCGGCTGGAGACCACGGCGGCGCGCGACGCGTTCGTGCGCTCGGTGTCGTCGATCATCGACAGGTACGGCCTGAACGGCCTCGACGTCGACTTCGAGGGCCACTCGCTGTCGTTGAACGCCGAGGACGTCGACTTCAAGAACCCGACCACGCCCGTGGTTGTGAACCTGATCTCGGCGCTGCGGTCGCTGAAGGCGAAGTACGGCGCGGGCTTCGTGCTGACGATGGCGCCGGAGACGTTCTTCGTGCAGGTCGGCTACCAGTTCTACGGCGGTGCCGGCGGCGGTGACTCGCGCACCGGCGCGTACCTGCCGGTGATCGAGGCGATGCGCAACGACCTGACGCTGCTGCACGTGCAGGACTACAACTCCGGACCCGTGATGGGCCTGGACAACCAGTACCACACCATGGGCGGCGCGGACTTCCACGTGGCGATGACCGACATGCTGCTCGCCGGGTTCCCGGTGCGCGGCGACGCCTCGAAGTTCTTCGCACCGCTCAAGCAGGAACAGGTCGCGATCGGCCTGCCCGCCGCGATGTACGCGGGCAACGGGTTCACGTCGGTCGCGGACGTCCAGACCGCGCTGGACTGCCTGACGAAGGGCTCGCGCTGCGGCAGCTACAAGCCGAAGGGCGTGTACCCGAACCTGCGCGGTCTCATGACGTGGTCGATCAACTGGGACAAGTACAACAACTACGAGTTCTCCAAGGCGCACAGGGCTTATCTGCCCCGATAGCGGTCGCGGGGGCGGCTCGCCGGGCCGCCCCCGCACCCGTCACGCCAGCGTGGACCAGAACTCCAGCTCGTAGGCCTGCAGCAGGCGGCCGTAGCGCCACGCGTGCTTCGGCTGCCAGCCGCGGTCCAGCGCCGCCTGCACCGCCGCGAGCGCCTGCTCCTCCAGCTGCGGCGCGGGGGTGGCGAAGAAGTCGACGAACCCGCACGCCTCGTCGCCGAACCCGTAGTGCTCGCGCAGCCCCTTGGCCATCCGCGCGCAGTAGCCGCCCCACGCGGTGAAGTTCGCCAGGATCGCGAGGATCACGTCCGTGGACTCGCCGTTGAGGGCCATCCACGCCTGGTAGGCGGGGTAGGACTGGCAGCCGGGGAACGGCTCGTGGTCCTGGAAGTCCTTCGCGGACATGCCGGCGGCCTCGGCCAGCGGCTGCAGCATCGGCAGCACGAGCTCCTCGCCGCCCGCCAGCAGCGTGAAGAACGCACGCGCGTTCGGCTCCTCCGCCTTCGCCGCGAGCGCGAGGAACGTCCGCCAGTCCGACGACACGATGTGGTGCTCCTCGGCCGCGAACGTGGCGATCACCCCGCGCGGCGCCTCGCCCGTCTCGATCAGCTTGACCACGAGGTTGTCGTGCTCGCCGGGGTGCAGCTCGGCCCGGATCCGCGCGACCAGCTCTTGTGCGTTCATGGGGCGCGATTCTTCCGCACGGGGGAAATCGCTCGCCAGGTCGGCGTGCGGTCGGGGACCATCTCCGCTCGTGGCTGAACACACCTACCGAGTACTCGTCCGCGGCCGCTTCGCCGACCTGACCGCCGAGCAGCGCGCGGCGCTGACCGACCGCCTCGCCGGGTTCGACTTCCTGCGCGACGCCGGGTTCAGCGAGGAGGGAGCGCTGACCTACGACGAGAAGCTCGACTTCTTCAGCTACCGGGTGGTCCTGACCGCGGCCGAGAAGCCGGACGAGGCCGGGTTGCGGCGCGCGTCCACCGCGCTCGACGCGCTCGGCGTCGACTTCAAGGGCCTCAAGGCCAAGGTGACCGACATGGACGAGATGAAGATCAACCGGCCGAAGCGGCTGGGCTGAGCACGACCTCCAGGACCTCCGCCGCGTCCAGGGCCAGGTCCTCCCGGAACATCCGGGAGATCACCTGGACGCCGGTCGGCAGGCCGGCGCGCAACCCCGTCGGCACCGCGACCGCCGGCACGCCGACGAAGCTGCTCGCCTCGCACAGCCGCAGCGCCTCGAAGTACCGGGCGAGCTCGCCGGGACCGCGGCGCTCCTCGTCCGGTTCGAACGACGCAACGGCCGACACCGGCCCGACGACGACCGGGTGGCGGTCGAGCACCCGCGCCCACTCCCGCTGGATGGCCAGCCGCGTGCTGGTCAGCTCGAGGAACCCGGCCAGGTCCAGCGGGGGACGCACCTCCAGCAGCAGGCGGGCGTAGTGCGCGACCTCCTCGCCCGCGAACGCGGCGAACCGCTCGTAGCCGAGCGAGATCGGCGTGGCGGCCATCCGCGTGGCCAGCTCCTCCGCCTCCCGCACCCTGGGCAGGGTCACCGGTTCGACCTCGTACCCGGCGTCCGCCAGCCGCCGCGCCGCCGCCTCGACCACCGGGTCACCCGGCACGAACCCGGCGATCCTCGGCACCGGAGCGCCCCGCGCGGGCACCGGGACCACGCGGGGGTCGGCCGGATCGGGGCCGCACAGCACGTCGTGCACCATCCGCAGGTCGGCGACGGTGCGGGCGATCGGGCCCTCGACCGTCATGACCTGGGTGGGGAACGAGGGATCGGGCTGCCCGTAGGTCGCGCCCTGCGGATAGCGGCCGTGGCCGGGCTTCAGCGCGCAGACGCCGTTGAGGAACGCCGGCAACCGCAGCGACCCGCCGCCGTCGTTGCCGATCCCGAAGCGCACCATGCCCGTCGCCACCGCGACCGCGTCACCGCCGGAGCTCCCGCCCGGTGACTTCGCCGCGTCCCACGGGTTGACGGTGTCCCCGGCCAGTTCGCTGCGGGTGTGCATGCCGCGGGCGTTCAAGGTCGGCATGTTCGCGTGCCCGATCGGCGTGGCCCCGGCGGCGCGCAGCCGGGCGACGACCGGTGCGTCGGACGCCTTCACGTTGCCGGTCAACGACTTCAGGCCGTGCGTCGTGGCGGCGCCCGCGACGTCGATGTTGGCCTTGACGGAGAACACGACGCCGGCGAGCGGGCCGCTGACCTCGTCCGGGACGTCGAACACGGTGGTCAGGGCGTTGTAGGTCGGGTTCAAGGCGGCGATGAGCCGCAACTGCTCGGTGAACATCCCCATGCTCCAGTCTAGGAGACCGGAGCACGGGGACGCAGTGGTTTTACCTCAGTGCGTCATCACGGGTAATTGGCGAGGTAGGCCTCGGTCGACCCGTTGGTCACCCGCCCGCCCGAGTTGTTGATGATGCGCTCGATGGTTCCCTTGCCGCCCAACGAGATCGTCACCATGCTGTGGAACTTGACGCCCGGTGTGTTGGGCACCTCGAACGCCCGGTCGGCGACCACGGCGGGGTTGGCGTTGGCGAAGATGTAGCTGCCCAGCCCCCACGCCTCGTGCGTCGTGACGTTGTTGGAGACCTTGTACGCCGCGTAGCCGCGCGTCGAGCCGTTCATCCACGCCGCCTGGTTGGGCGCCTCGTACGGCATCTCGTTCTGGTAGAAGTACGTCCGGCCGCCCTGGCCGTTCCAGATGGTCTGGTACTTCTGGTAGTGCTCGACGAAAAGCCCGTACATCGTCACGTTGTTGCCGTTCACGACCAGGCCGGTGTCCGCGGTGTTGACGTCCCAGCCCACGCCGTAGGAGTGGTCGCCGCGCCAGAGCCAGAGGTGGTCGCCGATCACGTTGTGGCTGTTGACCACCAGCGAGGTCGTGGCCCGCCCGACGGCCGATCCGCCGATGCGCACGTACACGTCGTGCAGCGACGTCGGGTTGGCGGAGTGGCCGGCGTTGCTGCCCGGCGCGCCGACCTGGATCAGCAACGACGAGTTGGCCGGGGCCGCGTCGACCAGCAGGCCGGCGATCTTCACGCCGTCCACGTCGGCCACGTCGAGCGCCAGGTTCCCGTTGGTGGGCATGACGGTCGCGAGACCGAGGCCCATCACGACGGTGTCCGGGCGGGTGACGCGGATCGGCTCGCTCACCTGGTGGATGCCCGGCGTGAGCAGCAGGTGCTTGCCCGCCGCGAGCTGCGCGTTCATCGTCGCCGCACTGGTGCCCGGCTTCGCGATGTAGAACTGCGACAGCGGGATGTTCGTGCCCTGCTGCGCGCCCGACGCCCACGTGGTGCCGCTGGAGTTCGAGCGCAGCGCCGGGACGAAGACGTTGTAGTTGCCGCCGCCGTCGACGTTGAGGAACGGCTTCTCCCGCACCACGGGCGTCTGCGCGACGGTCGTGTACGGCGGCTCCGGGAACGTGTTCTGCGGGGCGTTGCGGGCTCCGACGAACACCATGTTCCAGTTCTCACCGGTCCACGAGCCCCACTCGGTGTTGCGCGAGAGCCACTGCTGCTGCGACCCCGAACGCACCTGGCCCGTCACCACGGAGTCGGCCAGGAAACCGCCGCTCGACCAGCCGTTGTCGTCCAGTTGCATGTTGCCGTAGGTCTTCGTGCGACGCATCGCCGAAGCCTGCGAGACCGCCCACGTGTTGGTGCCGCTCGGCGGCCGGATCGCGAGGTTCTCCGCGCCGCGCCAGAAGTTGTGCGTCGCGTTGCCCTGGAACCAGTCGGCCTCGACGTGCACCTGGCCGTTGATCGTGACGCCGTCCGGCAGCATGCCCAGGCCGAGCACCTGGGTGAAGAAGCCGATGTTGACGTCGACGTTGTAGTTGCCCGGCTTGAACATGATCGCGTAGCGGCGGGCGTCGTACTGGCCCTGCTCCTGCTGCCGGAACACGTCGTTCAGCCGCGCCTGGATGGTGGCGGCGGGCATCGACGGGTCGAAGACCAGCACGTTCGGGCCGAAGTCCGGCTGGCCGGGGTTCTGCGTGGCCGTGCTCAGCTTGAACGACTGCGCGGCGGTCCCGTTGCAGGTGTACTGGACCAGCTGCACGTCGTTGGTGGTCGCGGCGGGCACGTCGAGGCACTTGCCGCTGTGCCTGCTCACGAACCGGTAGGTGTCGGTGCCCACCTGCTCGGGGCGCCACTGCTGGTTGTTCGCGGTGAAGGACTGCCACAGGTGGATCGCCGCGTTGTCCTCGGCGGACACGTTCGACACGTCCCACACCGAGCCCTCGCCGACGGTGTAGTAGCCGTCGCTCGTGGCCGTGAACTTCCAGGTCTGACCGGAGCATCCTTGTTGGCGGAGCTGCGCGCCGTTGGCCGATCCCAGCGACTCCACGCACTTGCCGCTGCCGACGTTCGTCACTTGATAAGCGGTTCCGGGCACGACGTCGGCCTGCGCCGCGACCGTCCACACGGGAACGATCGCCGCTGCTGCCAACGCTGCCACCAGCAGGGGGGTTCTCACGGGTCACAGGGTGGGGGCGGCGTGTCGCAACCGTCAACGAACTTACCTGTTCCCGGTCGCGTTCCGGTATTGACAAATCATTTTGTCAAATGGAACCGTGCTGCGCGTGGAGCTGTCCCCGTTGCGCCGGTCGCTGCTCGAGCTGCTGAACTCGCCCGCCTCGGCGACCCAGCTCGCGGCCGCCCTCGACCTGCCCCGGCAGCGGGTGAACTACCACGTCAGGGCCCTGGAGCAGGCCGGGCTCGTCGAGCTGGTCGAGGAACGTCAGCGGCGCGGCTGCGTCGAGCGGGTCCTGCGCGCCCGGCCGGGTCGCGAGGTCGACGCGGGCGTGCAGGACCAGTTCGCGGCGACGCACCTGGTGTCGGTGGCCGCGGGCACCGCGCGGGAGGTCGAGCGCATGGCCGGTGCCGCCGCCGACGCGGGAAAGCGCTTGCTCACCTTCACCGTGGAGACGACGGTCCGCTTCGGCGCACCCGGTGACGTCCACGAGTTCACCAGCGACCTGGCCGAAGCGGTGCGGCAGATCGCGTTGAAGCACGACACCGAGTCCGGCCGCCCGTACCGGGTGGTCGCCATGGGTCATCCGGGAGTCGCAGATGAGTGACGAGGGCGTGCGGGTCGAGATCACCGTGGCCGCGCCGGTCGACGAGGTGTGGCGGTCGTTCCGCGACCGGGAGCGGCTGCGGCACTGGCACGGCTGGGACATCCCGGAGCTCGACGCCGAGATCGAGCAGATCTACTTCGAGAACGCCGAGGAGGACGGCACGACGCTCGTCGTCCACGGCCACGACACGTTCGCCCTCACACCCGTGCCCGAGGGCACGCGCGTGGTGCTGACGCGTGCGCCCAAGGGCACCTCGCCCGAGTGGGACGACTACTACGACGACATCACCGAGGGCTGGATCACCTTCCTGCACCAGCTGAAGTTCGCGCACGAGTTCCACCCCGGCGAGCGGCGCCGGACGCTGTTCTGGCCCGCCGAGGTCGACCTGGGGGTGGACGGTCCGCAGTTCTTCTCGTCGGAGAACCAGCGTGGCGTCGTGGTGGCGGAGTGGGGGCCGGGGCTGCTGGTCGTCAGTCGCGGCAAGATGACCGTGGTGACGACGTACGGGTTCTCGGACGCGGAGCTGGAGGCGTTGCGCCAGAAGGGTGACGCCTCGTAATGGCGCCGTCGATGATCACGATGTGAGGGCGTGGGCTACGAGTACGACGTCTTCCTGAGCTACACCCGCCGCGGAGGCGGTGACGTGTGGGTTCGGGAGCACTTCCACCGTGCCCTGAAGGAGTGGCTCGGCAACGAGATGGCCGACGAGCCCCGGATCTTCGTGGACTGGAGCCAGAAGACCGGGGTCTCGTGGCCCGACAACCTCGAACGGGCGCTGCTGCGGTCGAAGGTGATGATCGCGGTGCTGTCCCCGCCGTACTTCCGGTCCGAGTGGTGCCTCGCCGAGTGGGAGAGCATGCTCGATCGCCACCGCACCCTCGGCTACACCACCCTCGATCACCCGCAGGGTCTGGTTCTGCCCGTCTCCTACGCCGACGGCCTGCACTACCCGCCGGAAGCCCAGGCGGTGCAGCAGCACAACTTCAAGGCGTGGAACAAGCCACTGCCCTACGAGACGTACAGCCGTTCGACGGAGTACGAGCACTTCTACGCCGCGGTGCAAAAGCTCGCGGCCGAGGTGGCGGAGCGGATCGACGACGTGCCGCCGTGGGATCCGACGTGGAAGGTGGTGCGGCCGGCCCCGAATCCGGCCTCGGTGCCGCCCGGTCCGTTGCCGAGGCTGTGAGGGCTGCCGTGATCGTCACGTTCTACTCGTACAAGGGCGGCGTCGGCCGTTCCTTCTGCCTGGCCAACGTCGCCGTGCAGCTCGCCCGCTGGGGCAACCGCGTGCTCTGCGTGGACTTCGACCTGGACGCTCCGGGCCTGCACGAGTACTTCCGGCCCTACCTGTCGTCGCTGGGCGAGGGCGGACTTGTCGAGGTCATCACCGGAGAGGCCGACTGGTCCGACGTGGTCGAGCCGGTCTCCATCCCGGACGTGGACACCTTGTCGCTGCTCGCGGCCGGGGCGATGAACTCCTCTTATGCCGACAGGGCGCAGTCGCTGTCTTGGCCTGAGCTGTTCGCCGACCACGACCTGGGCTGGCGGTTCGAGAAGCTGCGAGAGGAGTGGTCGGAGGAGTTCGACTACGTGTTGATCGACAGCCGTACCGGGATCACGGACATCGGCGGCATCTGCACGGCTCAGCTGCCGGACGTGCTGGTTCTTTGTGTCGCCCCGAACCGGCAGAACCTGGCCGGCACGGTGGACGTGGCGCAGCGGGCGGCTTCGGCACGGGACAAGCTGCCTTACGACCGGTCGGGGTTGTTGTACCTGCCGGTGGTGTCACGGTTCGACTCCCGGGAGGAATACGAGCGGGCACGATCTTGGCGCACGACGATGGCCGAGGAGTTCGCGCCGCTGTACGCGAGCTGGCTGCCGAAAGACCAGCACGACGACCACCCGGAACTGGGCCTGGTCGAGCGCACGACTGTGCCATACCTGCCGTACTGGAGCTTCGGCGAGGAGATCGCCGTCGTCGACGAACGCAGCGGCAGCCCTGACTCTGTCTCCTACTACATGGACAACATCGCCGCGTTGCTCGCTCACCGGCTCGCGGACGCCGACGTTCTGGTGACCAACCGGGACACCTACGTCTCGGCGGCCCGGGAACGTGGTCAGCGTGAGTCTCAGGGATTCCGGTACGACGTGATGGTGCACGGGCAGTCCGAACGAGCGGCGGAGCTGACCGACGACCTGCTGGAACTCGGCGTGCGGGCGGTGCGTGGGCGGTTGGCGGAGCTGTCGATGGTGCGGCACTTCGTGATCGTCGACCCGCCGGCGCGGTCGTCGGCGGGAATCCAGGAGATCCTCGACCAGGTGCAGCTCGACTCCGGCCGCGTGGTCATGGTCATGGGCGACGCGCCGAAACAACTCGCCTCGGCTCACCCGGTCACCGACGCGATCGCCGTGGTGGGGATGGTGCCCACGGCCGACGCGGGACCGCACTGGGAGCACGTGCTCGTGTCCGCCAGTCGCAGACTGCAGTCCGAGGGGCAGCTGACCGGTGCTCTCGCACTGGCCGCTCTGGCTACGCAGGTCGCGCCGAAACCGGTGGAGTCGCTGTTGCTGCGCGGTGAGATGCTCAAACTTCTCGGGCGGCTCGACCTGGCGGAGAGCGACCTCACCCTCGTGGCGTCGATCCCAGTCGCCGCCCAGCGCGCACACCGCCTGTTGGGTGAGGTCTATCGGGACATGGGTGACTTGGACGCGGCGACCGAGCATTTCCAGGTGGCGCTGGAATCGGACGGAAGCGCGGTCGAGCAGGCGCTGGCCCACCGGGAGCTCGGTCACCTGGAGTTGCGCTCCGGCGAATCCGACAAGGCGTTGCGCCACCTCGAGATCGCGCGGCAGACCAGCACGGGTGATGCAGCGCTGGAGGCCAGACTCGCCTTCGAACTGGGTTCGTTGCAGGTGGATCGGGGCGACTTCAAAGCTGCCGGACGAGAGCTGGTGGAGGCAGCCGAGCGGAGCGTCCTGCCCTTACCGGAGCAGATCAGTGCGCTGCGTCAGCTCGCCTACCTGGCGAGCGTCGCCAAGAGGTATCACGAGGCTGAGGAATACCTGCGGCGTGCCTTCGGCCTGGCACAGGACGCCGGGGAGAGGGCGGATCTCATCATCGAGCTGGTGCGGATGCAGCGGGAGACCTTCGGTGTGAGCCACGCGATCCAGACGCTGTCGACCGTGGAGACGGATGAGATCATCGTCGCGGCCAGGATTCACGAAACGTTGGGTACCCTCCATCTCGATGACGGAAACCCCGGGTTGGCGGTGCCGGCGTTCGACGACGCACTGGTGAACTACCGCCGCCTCGGCGATCGCGCGGGTGAAGTGCGGGCGTTGATCGGTCTGGCCGCAGCCTCCCACGACTCCCGGCCCGAGCTGGAGGCGCGGCGGTTGCTGACCAAGCTCAAAGGCCCGGAAGCCGATCTCCTCCGGCGTCAGCTGGACGCGCTCGAACCGAAGTAGCGGGTCAGGAACTCGTTGCGGAACACGCCCTTCGGGTCGTGCTCGGTCAGCAGCGCCCGGAACGCGTCCCACTGCGGGTACCGCGCCGCCAGCAGCGCCGGCGGCACGGTGAAGAGCTTGCCCCAGTGCGGGCGCGGCGCGATCGCTTCCTCCAGCCGTGGCAGCAGCGCGAGCACGGCCGGGGTGTTCGGCACCCAGGTGAAGTGGATGGCGAGGCTGTCGCGGTCGTAGGCGGGGCTCAGCCACGCGTCCTCGTCCGACACCGTGCGGATCTCGCAGGTCTGCACCAGCGGCGAGATGACCGTCGACATCTCGGCCAGGGCGCGCAACGCCGTCACGGCCCGCGTGCGCGGGACGAAGTACTCGGTCTGCAGCTCCTCGCCCACCGACGGGGTGAACTCGGCGCGGAAGTGCGGCAGGCGCTCGTGCCACGGCCCCGGCACGCCGCCCTGGACCGTGCAGTGCAGGGCGGGCTGGCCGGGCACCGGGTGGACGGGCGCGGAGGCGGGCCTGCCGGGGAAGGCGGCCCGCGGGTCGCCGACGCGGTGCTTCGCGAACAGGGTCGCGCCGCCCTGCCAGTCGACGAACGCGCTCACGCTGTAGGCACCCGCGAAGATCTGCTCCAGCTGCACGAGCAGCGTCGTCCACGCCACGTCCTCGTAGACGGTCTGCTCGACCTGGAACGACGGCACGACGTCCAGCGTCACGGCCGTGACGACGCCGAGGCCGCCCAGCGACACGACGGCACCGGGCGAGGTCAGTTCCACCGTTGAACCGTCCGCGCGCAGCACCTCCATCGACCGGACGGCGCCGGACAGCGAGTGCGACCCCGAGCCGTGGGTGGCGGTGGCGATCGCGCCGGCCACCGTGATGTGCGGCAGCGACGGCAGCGTGTGCAGCGCCAGACCGGCGTTCTCCAGGTGCACCGCCAGCGCGGCCAGGGTCATGCCGGCGCTCACCCTGGCGGTGGAGCCGGAGACCTCGAACACCTCGGGCAGGCCCGCGAGCGACACCAGGGTGCCGGTCGTGTCGGCGATCGGGCTGAACGAGTGGCCGGAGCCCACGACGTGCACGGCCGAGGAGCCGCGGACGAGTGCGCGCAGGTCCTCGGCCGTCGCCGGCGTCACGACCTCGGCCGCGGTGAACGTGACGTTGCCCGCCCAGTTGGTCCTCATACCGACACGGTAAGCGCCGGAGTGCGCCGAAGCCCGCACCGGCTCGACGGCATCGGGCCCTGTTGCTTCAGTGCAGAATGAAAGAGATCATCCGCCGAGGGCCTCGATCCGCTCCCGCGCCTCGGCCAGGTCGTCGGCCGTGGGCGCGTCGTCCTGGGTCAGCGACCGCCGCCAGTAGCCGGCGAACTCGATGTCCGTCTTGGGCACGCCGAGCCCGGTGAAGTGCCGGCGCAACGCCCGCACCGCCGAAGCCTCGCCGCCCAGCCACACCCACGCCGACGGCGGCACCTCGATCGCCGTCACCGCCGAGACCAGGTCCTCGCCGGCGCTGCGGTGCACCCACCGGACACCGGGGACGTCCTGGTCCTCCGCCGGGTCCGCCACCTCGACCACGGCGGCGAACTCCTGGTCCGGCGGCAGCAGTGCGAGCAGCGAGGCGATCGCGGGCAACGCCGTCTCGTCGCCCGCGAACACCAGCAGGTCCGCTTTCCCCAGCGGCCGCGCGTAGTCGCGGGACGGCCCGAACCGGCCGATGACGTCACCGGCGCGGGCGTTGGCCGCCCACCGGGACGCGGGCCCGCTGTCGCCGTGCAGCACGAAGTCGACCGTCAGCACGCCGCCGGTCAGCGCCCGGACGGTGAAGCTGCGCATCCACGGCCGTTCGTCCTCGGGCAGCGCCAGGTAGGCCTGGTACCAGACGCCGGCGTCGGGGGAGTCCGAGACGTGCGCCGGGCCGCCGGGCTTGGGGAACAACAGCTTCAGCTGCTGGTCGGGCCACGTGCCGACGTCCGCCAGCCCGTCGCCGGTGAACGTCACGCGGGTCATCCGCGGGGTGAGGGGCGCGACCGAGGTCACCGTCAGCGTGCTCACGACAGGTACTCCCTCAGGTGCTGGGCGGTCAGGGTGTCCGAAGTGGACACGAGATCGCCGGGGGTGCCGGAGAACACGACCTGTCCGCCGTCGTGGCCTGCGCCGGGACCCAGGTCGACGATCCAGTCGGCGTGCGCCATCACGGCCTGGTGGTGCTCGATGACGACGACCGTGTTGCCGGCGTCGATCAGCTGGTCGAGCAGGCCGAGGAGCTGGTCGACGTCCGCGAGGTGCAGGCCGGACGTCGGTTCGTCCAGCACGTACGTGGACGCCTTCTCGGCCATGTGGATGGCGAGCTTGAGCCGCTGCCGCTCGCCGCCGGACAGCGTGGTGAGCGGCTGGCCGAGCGACAGGTAGGCCAGGCCGACGTCGTGCAGGCGGCTCAGCACGGCGTGCGCCTGGCCGGACGGGAAGAACTCGCGGGCCTCGGCCACGGACATGGCGAGCACCTCGCTGATGTTCCTGCCCCGCAACGTGTAGCGCAGCACCTCGGGGGTGAAGCGCTTGCCCTCGCACTTCTCGCACACCGTCGCGACGCCGGCCATCATCGCCAGGTCGGTGTAGACGAGGCCGATGCCCTTGCAGTTCTCGCACGCGCCTTCGGAGTTGGCGCTGAACAACGCGGCTTTCACGCCGTTGGCCCTGGCGAACGCGGTCCTGACGGGGTCGAGCAGGCCGGTGTAGGTGGCGGGGTTCGAGCGCCGTGAGCCGCGGATCGCCGACTGGTCGACCGTCACCACGCCCGGCCTCGTGCGCAGCGAGCCGTGGATCAGCGACGACTTGCCGGAGCCCGCGACGCCGGTGACGACGGTCAGCACGCCGAGCGGCAGGTCGACCGAGACGTCCTTGAGGTTGTTGAGCCGGGCGCCCTCGATCGTGAGGAAGCCCCGGGGGGAGCGGAACTGCGGGCGCAGCTTCGCGCGGTGGTCGAGGTGGCGGCCGGTCAGCGTGCCGGACGTGCGCAGGCCCGCCACGTCGCCGGTGTAGCAGACGTGGCCGCCGTGGACTCCCGCACCGGGGCCGAGGTCCACCACGTGGTCGGCGATCGCGATGGTCTCGGGCTTGTGCTCGACGACGAGGACGGTGTTGCCCTTGTCGCGCAACCGCAGCAGCAGGGTGTTCATCCGCTGGATGTCGTGCGGGTGCAGGCCGACGGTGGGCTCGTCGAAGACGTAGGTGATGTCGGTGAGCGACGACCCCAGGTGCCGCACCATCTTCACGCGCTGCGACTCGCCGCCGGACAGCGTGCCGGACTCGCGGTCGAGCGACAGGTAGCCGAGACCGATCTCGACGAGCGAGTCGAGGGTGTCGCGCAACGTGGCCAGCAGCGGCGCCACCGACGGGTCGTCGATCGAGTGCGCGAACTTCGCGAGGTCGCTGATCTGCATCGCGCAGCAGTCGGCGATGTTCAGGCCGCGGATCTTCGAGCCGAGCGCGGCCTCGTTGAGGCGGGCGCCCCGGCAGCCCGGGCAGGTCGCGAACGTGACGGCGCGGTCGACGAACGCCCGGACGTGCGGCTGCATCGAGTCGCGGTCCTTCGACAGGATCGTCCGCTGCAGCTTGGTGATCAGGCCGTCGTAGGTGACGTTCGTGCCGCCGATGTTCAGCTTCGTCGTCGGCTTGTGGAGGAAGTCGTCGAGCTGCTGCTCGGTGAACTCGGCGATCGGCCGGTCGGCGGGGTAGAGGCCGGAGTTCGCGAGCACCTGCCAGTACCAGGTGCCGACACCGTAGTTGGGGGCGTCGATCGCGCCGTCGTTCAGCGACTTGGACCGGTCGACGATCGCGTCCACGTCGATCGTGGTGACCCTGCCCAGGCCCTCGCACTCGGGGCACATGCCCTCGGGCAGGTTGAAGCTGAACGCGCCGGACGTGCCGACGTGCGGTGTGCCGAGGCGGCTGAAGACGATCCGCAGCATCGTGTGGGCGTCGGTGGCGGTGCCGACGGTGGACCGGGAGTTCGCGCCCATCCGCTCCTGGTCGACGATGATCGCCGCGCTCAGGTTGTGCAGCGCGTCGACGTCCGGCCGGCCGATCGACGGCATGAACGACTGCAGGAACGCGGTGTAGGTCTCGTTGATCATGCGCTGCGACTCGGCCGCGATGGTGCCGAAGACCAGCGAGGACTTGCCGGAGCCGGACACGCCCGTGAAGACGGTCAGCCGGCGTTTGGGGACGTCGAGCGACACGTCCGCGAGGTTGTTCTCCCTGGCCCCGCGGACCTGGATCACGTCGTGGCTGTCTGCGACAGCGTTCAAGGCTGTTCCCCCGTGGTGATTCTTTATGCCGTAAAGTATCGGCCGTCGAGGTTACTTTACGTCGTAAGGAGTCGCAACCGTGGTCGTCTACGCAGGTCAGGGCGACCCGCGCCGGTCCATCGAGCTGCTCTGGCGCGGGTCGGTCGCGGAGAAGCGTCCCGGGCCGAAGCCGGGGCTGAGCGTGGACGCGATCGTCGACGCGGGCATCGCCGTGGCCGACGAGCAGGGCATGGCGTTCTCGATGCGCGCGGTCGGGGAGCGGCTCGGGCGCACGGCCATGGCGCTCTACACCTACGTGCCGGGCAAGAACGAGCTCGTCGACCTCATGTACGACCGCACGATGGCCGAGCTGCCGACGTCGTACTCGCTGGAGGAGGGCTGGCGCCCGGCCATCACGCGGTGGGCCTGCGACATGTGGGAGTGCTACGGCCGCCACCCGTGGGTGCTGCAGGTGTCACAGGCGCGCCCGGTGCTCGGGCCGCACGAGTTCGGCGTCACCGAGGCGCTGGCGGCGATCCTGGTCTCCACCGGCCTGCCCGGCCGGCAGCTGCGCGGCATCGCCGGTGCCGTCAACTACTTCGTGCGCGGCGCGGCCCAGACCGTCGCCGAGGCGCGGGCGGCGAGCGGTGCGACCGGGGAGGCCGACGAGGAGTGGTGGTACGCGCGGTCCGCCGTGCTGCTGGAGCTCGAGCCGGGCCTCGCGGAGAAGTACCCGATGCTGCACGTCCTCGAGGCCGACCGGGAACCGGTCGACCCCGAGCTGCCGTACCTGGAGAACGACGCCGTCGAGAACTTCCGCGGCGGGCTGCGCGTGCTGCTCGACGGCATCGAGGCGGCTGTGGCAAAACCGTGACAAAGCGCGGACGTTCGCGGTACACGGACTCGGTGGGATCGTGTCCATGGCTATCGGGCCCGCACGAATCGGGGGACTTCTCGCGGTCGTCGCCTTCGTGATGCTGCTGACCTCGCAGAACACCGCGGCCACCACGCCGCCGCGCGACGACTACCGCCCCGCGGTGATGCGGATGGAGTACACGGCAGGCGACCTGACGGCGGTCGTGCACGCGCCGCGCACCCTCGTCGGGGTGCGCGAGCTGGTGCTGGGCTTCCGCGGCAGCGACGCGTACGCGGAGGAGCTCGCGCGGGAGGGGTTCGTGGTGGTGCTGGCGGACGACCGCCTGTCGCTGGACGGGCACCGCGCCCTGTGGCGCGAGCTCGCCGCGGGTGCCGGTCCGCTGGCGGAGCGGTTCAGCGGGTTCGCCGGCCACTTCGTTGTGGCAGAACCGTGACAGGATCCTCACGGATTTCCAACATGAGCACGCTGAGATCTGCGCATGGTGTTGGGAAAAGTCGTGCTGGCACTCGCGTGCGCGATGGCGCTGTCCGCGCCGGCGACCTCGGTGGCCGCACCCCCGGCCGGTGCCGCGCCGGCGAGCGCGCCCGCCCGCTGCCCGGCCGGCACGACGCGCAAGGCCCACCGGTGCTGCCCGCACAATGCCGTCGCGCGGTCGCGGCTCGCGCAGCGGTACGGGGTGCGGCCGTTCTGCCGCATCAACCGATCGGTTAAGCCACGACGAGACTTTGGGGGGACGCTTCGACCTTCCGCCACTGCCAGGGTGGGTGGCGGAAGGGGGAAATTCCATGCTCAGAACGACAGCGCTGCTCACGGCGGCGCTCCTGGTGCTGACCGCGTCACCGGCCACGGCCCGCACGGGTGGCGACTGGCCGGGGTGGCAGAAGGACCTCGGCGGGTCCCGGCACAACGCGGCCGAGTGGCGCATCGACCGGAACAACGCGGGCCGGCTCGAGTTGAAATGGGCGTTCGCGTACCCCAGGGGTGACTACAACGGCGTGCGCAGCCAGCCCGCCGTCGTGGGGGACACCGTCTACTTCGGCGGCCCCGACGGGAAGTTCTACGCCCGCAACGCGCGCACCGGCGGTGCCAGGTGGGAGTTCACGCTCCCACCGGCCGGCCGGTACGCGTACAACTCCGACGGCCCGACCGTCGCCGACGGCAAGGTGTTCTTCGGCGACAGTGCGAGCCGGCTCTTCGCGCTCGACCAGCGCACCGGCCGGCTGAGGTGGCAGGTGCAGCTCGACGACGGCATCGCCTCGCAGACCACCAGCTCCCCGATCGTCCACAACGGACTGGTGTACGTGGGCACGTCGAGCGGCGAGAACACGCTGCCGGTCACGCACGCCTGCTGCACGTTCCGCGGTCACGTCGACGCCTACGACATCGACACCGGGGCGCTGGTCTGGCGCCACTACACGGTGCCGGAACCGGTCGAGGTGGGTACGTGGCCCAACGGCGCCAAGCGGTTCGAGCCGTCGGGCGTCGGCGTGTGGAGCTCGCCGGTGATCGACCGCAGGACCGGCACGCTCTACGTGGGCACGGGCCAGAACTACACGGGCAAGGGCGGCGAGTTCGACTCGCTGCTGGCCCTGAACGCCCGCACCGGCGCGGTCAGGTGGACCAACCAGGTCACGAACGCCGACACGTGGCGCGACGCGTGCAACACCCCCGACGCCGAGGGCTACTGCCCGGGGCTGAAGGACGGCACGAACCTCGACTACGACATCGGCGCCACGCCGAACCTGTTCACCGTCGGCGGCAGGCAGCTCGTCGGCGTCGGGCAGAAGTCCGGTGTCTACCACGTGTTCGACGCCGCGACGGGCCAGGTCGTGTGGCGCCGCCAGCTCGGCGTGCCGCTGCCCAGCGGCGGCATCTCGGGCATCCAGTGGGGGTCGAGCTACGACGGCAAGCGGCTCTACATCGCGACCTACTACGCCGATCCCGGCACGTTGTTCGCGGTGGACCCGGCCACCGGCCAGGTGCTGTGGCAGACCCCGGCGCCGGAGGACGGCTGCACCACGGGCGGGGCGGCCGGTCAGCCGTCCTGCGCACGGGCGCACGGCGTGCCGGTGACCAGCACGCCGGGCGTGGTGTGGCTCGGCGCCGGTGACGGCAAGTTCCGCGCGTACGACTCCAGGACCGGCAAGATCCTGTGGACCCACGACACCGTGCAGGACGTGCGGGGCGTCAACGGCCTGACCGGGCGCGGCGGCACGATGGCCGGACCCGGTTCGGGGGCGGTGGTGTCGAACGGGATGGTGTTCGTGCAGTCGGGCTACTACCCGGAGTTCACCGGCAACTCGAACGGATCGGTGCTGCTGGCCTTCGGGCTGTAGAGCTGGGGGACGCGCGCCGGGACGGTCATCGAC
>NZ_JBHXCW010000027.1:0-52920 GCF_042725365.1 Lentzea sp. NPDC060358
CGCGTCAGGTTCACGACGACGGGAACAACATCCTCAACACGCTCCATCGCCAGAACCCTCCGTCGGACCGAATTGGGGCCGACGGAACCCTTGGGCGTGGCGCGCTACCAGCCTGGACACGCCCGTCCGGACCAGTTCCCACAAGGGGCCAAGGGTACCGCCGACAGGGACTACATTAGGGGTTAATTAACCCCTAATGCGATAACCAGAACGTGTGAACCTGCCCTGACCTGCGCGTGACTAGGGTGATCACGAGTTCCGCAGCGCGAGGAGGCAACCGGGTGCCGAGCGACAAGACGTACAGGAAGTCCAAGCTGGGCCGCCTGCTCGATCAGCTGCGCAAGGACGCAGGCAAGGACCTCAGCTACCTGGCGAGCGAACTCCGCAAGACCGAGGCGCACCTGTCGAAGTGCCTCAACGGCACGAACCTCCTCGGCTGGGCAGACCTCGGCCTGTACCTCGACCTCGTAGAGGCGGACGAAGACCGCCGGCGCAAGGCAACCGAGTACTGGGAAGACGCGAAGCAGGACAGCACGCGCGTCCAACACCCAGCCGCGTACAACCAGGCTGCCCGCTCATACGCCCGCGCCGAAGCCGACGCCTCAAAGTTGAAGCAGGTGGAAGCGGTCTGGATCCCAGGCATGCTGCAGGTCCCGGAGTACACGCTCGCCCTCCGCGAAGCGGCGCACCTCTTCGTCAACCCGAAGGTCCCCGCCAACCGCACCGTCGCCGCTCGGCAAAGCCGCCAGATGCGGCTACAGGGCGACGCTCCGCTGCAAGCGCACTTCCTGATCGACATCGCAGCTCTCCGCCGCGCAGTCGGCGGCCCTGGCGCCATGTACGCGCAGCTGCTCCACCTGCAGGCGTCCGCGGCTCTCCCGAACGTGACGATCCAGGTGATCGGCGAGGAGGCCGGCGCCTACGCCATCGACGGCGTGACCATCTTGAGCTTCGACGATGAGGACTTCCCGGACGTCGTCTACCTGGAGACCAGGGGAGGCGGCCGATGGGTGGAGAATGACGTGGACGTAGACAAGTTCAGCAACTCGTTCAACGAGATCGCGGACGAGCTGGCCTTCACGCCCGAAGAGTCGCTCAAGGTCATCCGCGACCAGGCTGAACTCTTCAAGGAGAGACTCCAGCGAGATGACGAACCCTGAGAAGACGTGGCGCAAGTCCAGCTACACCGCTCCGGACAACAACTGCATTGAGTTCGCCGTCCGCCAGACCGAGATCGAGTTGCGGGACAGCAAGGACCCCGGCGGCGGGTCGTTCGTCGTAGGCCCGAGCGCTTGGACCGGGTTCGTTGCCCACAGCAAGTCTGGCGGCTTCAGGCATTGAGCCCGTGCACGCCTCTCCGTGCATGAACTACGACGGGCTGGGTGCTCGATCATCAAACCGGTACCTCGGTCGTCAGCTGCAGTGCGCAGAGCCGAAGGCTCGGAAGCGATCTTTAAGCAAGAGGTAAGGCAACGCGCTGCCGTGTGAAGCTCACCTGCCGAGAGGACACAGGTCAGCCCGTCGGCGTGACGTCGTGATTACGCGTTCCCGCTTGCCAAGCAGCATCTGCCACGTCCCTCGCAGTGGGACGGTTTGCGCAGGTGCGCGTTTATGTCTGATCCTCGATCCAGGGGAGCTCTCGAACGGTGCCTACCGTTAGATGTCGGCAACGAATTCTGTCGTCCAACGACGATGTAGTGCTGGGAGAGTCGAGCACCCTCAGGAGCTGTTTGCATTCTTCAACTGTGCCGGATCGCGGCGTGGCAACAATTAGATGATTGTCGATCGCGATGGCAGACTTACCGGTGATCAAAACGCCGTTAGATCGAGCGACAGTGTTTTTGCCTGCTGGACGGGAAGTTCGACGAATGACAACAAAAGGAGGAGTAAATACTCTGCCACTGAATCGTCGACGACGTTTAGGGGCAGTGCTGGTTCCCGACGTTGGAAGGTCACGGGCAACTAGGAAAGGGTAGTTTTTGCCTTCGAGCGGGTCGCGATTGTCTACAACCGTGCCGACTCGCACATCGAACCTATCTGAGACGGTAACGCTGTGATCGACTTTGGGCCACCACTCTACATCCTTGTTGCTCGGGCCATGTGAGCGCACTTGCAGGACCAGCAGAAAAACATCGATGTCGGTATGCTGGTCGAACTGCCCGCTATTTCTCACTAGCTTGACATCTGACTTCGCCTCAACAGCTGCGCGCCACTTTGAGAAGTTGGTGCCGCTCCTCAAGGAGTCAGGCAGGATTGCGACGATGTGGGCGCCATTATCGAGATAGTCGACCGCGTCAAGAAGGAAAATGGCTGCGCTTGATGTGCTGCCACCGGCCCACGAGATGTCTGGCCTTTGTACTGGAACTCTTACATACGGCGGGTTTAGGAGCACGACATCGTGCTTACCGCCTGTGTCGTGCAGGTTCTCGCTAGCATTACCGACCTGGATCTGCGTCAAAAAACCGTCGTAGTCCGAATTCTTCCATCGTGCCGAACCTGTAGCGAGAAGGTGGCGCTTGGCGGCGTGTAGGACGATTCTTCGCTGGGTGGTTTGGATGAACTCCTTGTGAAGATCCCAGCCGGCCAGGTGCGAGTTCCAATTAGCAATCGTTTCGCGAAGTGTCCTTTTGATGGGGAGATGATCGGCAGCAGCTAGGAGAAGGTCACCTGCTCCGCAAGTCGGGTCCAGGTATCTTCTTCCTGGGATATCACGCAAGATTGCGCTAACCTCTGCTCGAAGCGTGCTAGGCGTAAAAAACGCTCCAACGCTGCGGCGAAAATCGAGAGGCAATAGCCGCCGGGCCTCGGCGGCTGAGTGCCCGTCGAGGCCGAGATCGATCAGCTCTGCTCCAATCGGGTGGCCTTGGAGGATGCCTCGAAGCAGTTCATCGAGCCAAACGCGGTGCTCAGCGAATGCTGAACTGCCAGAGGCGACTGCCACAGACTGCTCCCGAGGTTGTCGAAGCCCAGCACGAACCGGCTATGTAACAGTACTGTCGGTCAACGCGCTGTCACATGGTGACGCACCGAGCGCGGTGCGCAGAACGAGGCAGGAGGGGGCCATGCGCGAAGCAACCCTACGGTTCGCCCCCGACATCCTGCGACGCCTCGGCGAAGAGCTCGTACCTCATCCGGATCTCGGAGTCATCGAGCTCGTCCGGAACGCGTACGACGCAGACGCCACGACATGTGTTGTTGAGCTGCTGGATGTTGATCAGCCTGGTGGGACTGTAGTCGTCACCGATGACGGCGATGGTATGTCCCTCGACGACATCATCAGCGGCTGGCTGCTCCTCGGTAAGTCACCGAAGGCTGAGGCCACGCACAGTCGAACTCTTCGGCGAAAAGTTGGCGAAAAGGGCCTCGGTCGACTAGCTGCACTTCGTCTCGGCCGCCAGGTCACGCTGACGACGCGCCCGCGGGAGACTCCCGGAGTTGAGCACGTTCTTAAGATTGATTGGGATGCCTTCGATGCGGTTGATGCTGTCGAAGAGGTCCAACTAAATATTGAGACATCGAAGACCGAGTGTGGCCAGGGCACGCGCATTGAGGTAACAAACTTAGTCTCAACTTTCGAGGAGCGTGACGTAGAGCGACTCGCGCGGGCACTTGTATTGCTTACGGGTCCGTTCGCTGCTCCTGACGTGTTTTCCGTGCGGCTTGAAGCGCCAGAGTTTCAGAAACTGGAAACGCTGGTTCAGCTCAAGTATTTTGATGAAGCCGAGTATGTCATTCGCGCTTTCTTGGATGAGAACGGTCAGGCGAGTGCGTCTCTCCATGACTGGCGCGGCGCTGAACTAGCTGTCGGGGATCATTTCGACGTTAGTTCGGCTAGTCCGGCTACACGCGGCGAATCGACGATGCGGTACTTTGCTCCTGCGGCCGAGTTCGAGCTCTGGACGTTCAACCTCAGTGCTGAATCTTTCGTGGTCCGAAACTCGCGCCGCAAGGTCGGCGAAGTGAGAGCTTGGCTCAAAGCAGTCGGCGGTGTGCATCTATACCACCGATCTCTCCGAGTGCACCCATACGGAGATGAAGGGCACGACTGGCTTGAGATGAACCTGCGAAGGGTTCGAAGCCCTGAAGTGCGACCAGGCACTAACACGTCGGTTGGTCGGATTGCTCTAGATGATGACGAGCAGCAGCTCAAACCCAAGACTGACCGCATGGGATTCCTGGAAAACTCGGCATTTCTTGAACTAGCCAAATTCGGGCAAAACGTCTTGGACTGGGCTGCATCGCAACGCTTGCAGATTCGTGAAAAGCGTCGACGGGAAGCGAAAGATCAGGCGGAGTCGGAGACGAAATCTGCGTGGGCAAAAGTTGAGGACACGATTCGCGCGCTGCCGGCACCGCAGCAACGGGTTGTGCGCGAAGCTACGGATCGACTTCGTCAAGCCTACGACGAAAAGGTTCAAACAGTCGAGAATGACTTGCTTCTTTACCGGACTCTGGCAACCGTCGGTACGACTGCGGCTGTATTCGCCCATGAGACAAAGAACCCTGTTGATCTGATTCAGGTTGCCTCTCGCGCACTTGCTCGTCGGGCTAGGAAGCTCCTAGCCGAGGTTTACGAAAGTGAGCTTGCGGAGCAGGTCGGAACAATTGACGATGCAGCAGAGTCGCTTCGAACCTATGCGGATATTCCGCTGCGCCTCTTGCATCGAAGGAAGCGTCGTGCGCAGGTCGTTGCAGTCAATGCGGTGATCGAAGACCTGACGAGCATGTTTACCCCGCATTTGGAACTCGCTAATATTCGTACTGAGCTTCAATTGGCTGGGGATGGTCCAGCGGTCCGAACCACTGTGGCCTCTATTGAGGCGATACTCGCGAACCTGCTCGCCAATGCCGTCTACGCCTTTACGCATCCGCATGAGAATGGCACGGATTCACGGATGATCGTCGTGCGCACGGAAACTCTCGATGAGTCCGTTGTGCTATCCGTACTCGACAATGGTCCCGGCATCGATACATCGCGGATGGCACTGGACGAGATCTGGCTTCCCGGGAGGACCACTCGGGAAGACGGCACTGGATTGGGTCTTACGATCGTCAAGGATATTGCAAGGGACATACAGGGTGAGGTCCACGTTAAGGCTCGGGGTGAGCTCGGTGGCGCGGAGTTCATTATTGAGCTGCCTCGGACAATTGACTAGAATTAGCTATAGCGTCGCATTGCGAGAAGCGAACCGAGGTGGTCGTTTTGCCGGTCTTGGATAGGCCATTGCGGATTGGCGACCAGGTGGCGGTTCTGGACGATAACGCGAAGGCGGCGAACGCTCTGCGTTGGCTGGTGGACGAAGCCGGCTTTGACCCCATCCTCATCAAGCCGAATCCTCGCGGCGTTGAAGAGATGGTTAAGGAGATTGTAGAAAAGGCAGCTGCCGCGATTAGCGACCACCGTCTAGGGCACGCTGGGCCTATCTCGTACTCCGGCGCCGAGGTTGTGGCCCGCGCAAACGTGGTCAGAATTCCCGCCATCCTGATTACCAGCTACGCGAATAGTGACGAGAATACTACGATCAGGCAGTGGCGGTCGGGTATTCCGCAGATGTTGAATCGCGGCTCCGAAGGCAATAGTCCGGATTTGATTACCCAAGCGCTCGCCATTGCGGATGATGAGCGCCGTGGAATCTATTTGCCGCAGAGAAAGGCATATCGCACCGTAGTGCGGGTCGAAGACACGCGTGATGGGCCTGACGGGTTGATCGCTGAGGTTGTGGTGACGGCATGGCGACCACAGCAAACAGTGTCTATTCCGGTGTCACTCATCGGAGACTTGGTCAAGGGTATTCCTCCACGTCGTCTCAAGAGACGCCGTTTCATGGCTGAGGTCAATATTTACGCTGAAACTGCCGGTGAACTCTTCTTTCGGGAGTTTGAGCCAGCGCCAGATATCCCTGAAGATTGGCTGCCGACGGTATGACGGATCAGCTGCCATTAGAAGTGGCGATTCTGGATGTGGGCCATGGTAACTGTGCTGTCATACGGGACGGTGCCCGCAGCGTGGTCGTGGATATTCCTCGTACGCCGCGTGTCGCTGCGGCGCTAGTGGAGAACGGTTGCGACTCGGTTGTCCACCTTCTCTTGTCTCATGCGGACGACGATCACATCGGTGGCGCTGCCAGGCTGATCAGCAATGATGAAGTCAAAGTCGGAACTTTGTGGGCGAACCCTAACGCTATCCAAGACTCTGAGACGTATATAGATCTACTTACGGTGGCACGGGATAAGTTCAATCGCGGAGAAATTTTATTCAAGAGCAACCTGAACGTCGGCGCTAACGGTGACCTCGACTTTGATAGAGTCAGGATCGAGATCATCCATCCAGATGTGTTTCATGCTGGGATTGGGCCGACGCGAGGGCGGCATCGGCTTGGTTCGATAAGTAGCAATCGGATGTCTGCGGTTCTGAGGGTGCATCTTGACGGACTTCCGGCGGCATTGCTACCTGGCGATATTGATAGCAAGGGGTTTGAATCGATCATTAATCGCGATGTTGACATCAGCGCGCCTATCCTCGTTTTTCCGCATCATGGGGGCGGTGCCAACACGCGGGACGAGCGTAATTTTGCTCGTGCTCTGTGTGAGAAGGTTGCTCCAGAGCTGGTCGTGTTCTCTCTTGGTCGCACTCGGTTCAAGAATCCGCTGCCCGATATCATTACGGGTGTTCGAGAGGCTGTTCCTGGTGCACACATCGCATGTACGCAGTTGAGTACCCGTTGTCACCCCGGGTCGGATCTTTCTGATGAGCAGGAGCATCTGCTTGCGAGCTGGCCTTCATCAGGAAAAAACGGTAGGTCGTGCTGTGCGGGCACCGTTGTTGCTGAGTGGCAGGACGGCGGACTCTTGTATCGGCCAACTCGTGCTGCTCATCTTCCTTTTATTTCGGCAAAAGTCAGTTCTCCTCAATGCTTGGCCAACGGCTAGTCGTTCGCCGGTGTCATCCTTGGCGGCGTGCGGGCAGTATTCGCGCACGAGGTGTTGGCGAGACGTGCAATAGGCTATCCGACATCGACGAATTATCGCAGATCTCAGTCGACGTCTTGGCTCAAGTTGTTCGGAAGAATGGCCTACTTGAATGGATTCCATTCCAGCCATGTCGCCACGCCGGCGACAGCAACGACGATGGTTGCGGCTCCTACAATCATCTTTCGGTCGCGGATCCACTGGAGGATCCCGCCACTGGACTTGTCAGATGTCGTTGCGGCTCCGGTCACGTTCACGACAGCCCCTTGACTAGCAGATTGCCCAGAGACGATCGTGATGGTGTTGCTGTCACCAGTCACGGTAAAGCGTGTGGTGGCCTTGTCGACCATCTCCTTCGTCGGCACGTCCTCGTCCTCGGGCAGTGCATCGGCCAGCTCGGCAACGATGTCGGCCAATGCCGTACGGATGTTGCTCACGACGTTGACCAACGCTGACCGGCTCACGCTCCAATAGAGCGCGGTGTAGCGCTGGTAGGGACGTGGATTCTCCTCATTCATCAGCGCGGCTATGGCCGCCGGGTTATACGGCGATAGCTGGATTGAGGTTTTGTCGGTGCGCGTTGCATCCTCAAGTTCGGCAACGCCTTGTGTCAGCTTGATCCACTCGTTCTGGCCTCGATCACGTAGTGCTTTGGGTAGCTGCCCCGGCGTGATGACGTTGCCCGTCCAGAGGTTGTTGCCGGCGATGCCGTCAACACAGATGGTTCCGGCGACGTGGCGGTAGACCGGGATCTCATCGTCGTTCTTGTAACCATGCAGTTCTTGACGTGCCCAGTCTCGAAGCTTCTGTGACTTGCTCTGCCCGCCGAGAAGGATGCAGGTCTGTAGCAGATGCGCCGTTGACACGCTCTGGTCAGCCAGGTCGTTCTGCAACCTCGTCAGCAGGCCTTCGTGGGTCCTCGCCATGCCGCAATTGTCTTCCTGCCGCTAGGCGGGTTACCACGGAGACGCGCCGAAGAGGAGCTGATACCGGTCTTCTGCGGCTCGACCCTTGCTGGGGTGAGCCGCACATCCACGATCAGCGGCCGGATCGCTGCGGTCGTCGCATCACCGCATGAGGCGCGAACTCCGGCCAGGGCGACGCGCCGCGTGGGCCGCACCGCGCCCAGTCGGTCCGGTACGGGTGCACAGGAGTCAGAGTGACCAGTCTTGGCGCGTCAGCGGGCGTCACCGCTACGGCGTCGACGGCTATATGTGATCGGAACGCTGGCAGATATCTGCAGTTCGCGGCAGGTGCGCGTAGGGGAGGGACTAGTACGTACCGTGTCGGGGGTACCACCGTTCATCACATAGATCCGCCCTGTGACCAGGCAAGTCCCGGTCAGGCGATGATCTTGTAACTCCTCGTGACACCGGGTCTTTCCGCGTTGTCGCGAGCGTTCCGCACCTCGCCAACAGCCGTATCGAGGCGCCGTCGGCATCTGTGTTCGTGATCACAGCCAAAGCGGTGTTGCTGCGCTGGTGGAGCATTCCGTGTTCAACCATCACCGATCAGGTAACGCTCGATCGGGCGAAGTGCGATCTTGTGATTACTGATCGTGTCGATGGCCTGGAGTGGTCCCATGCGTGAGCTGCTGCGTGACGTGCTGCTGTTGCAGCCCGAGTGGACCTCCAAGAACACGCCCGCGATGGAGCAGCGCGGGCGTCTCGTCCGGAAGCACGTGGCGAGCTGGTTGCAGGAACGGTTGCCTGGTGTGGGACGAGCGGCGTCGGTCGCGATCGACGACTGGAAGGTGGAGGCGAAGGACGCCACCGGTGCCAAGTCCGAGATTCCGTGGGCGCGGGTGTGTTCGGCGGGACGCTCGCCCAACGCGACCAAAGGCTGGTACGTCGTCTACCTGTTCGGAGCACAGGGAGATCGTGTCTACCTGTCGTTGAACCAGGGCACGACGCGCTGGGAGAACACGGGTTTTCCCGCCCGCCCCGCAGCGGAACTCCGGCGGCGAGCGGACTGGGCGCGAGACGTGTTGGCGACTCGGCTGCAGGCGCGCCCCGATCTTGTCGAAGCGATCGAGCTCAAGGCGCGCAGGTCTTCTCTCGGACCCGGATACGAAAACGGGAACGTCGTGGCGTTCGAGTACCCGTTGGAGGGGCTGCCTTCAGATGAAGTGCTTGCCGCTGATCTGACGTTTCTCGTCTCAGCGCTCAGCGAGCTGTACGAGATCGAGGCGCACGCCGTCGATGTTCCGGGAGAGGTGGCTCCTGAGATCGCGGATGCGGAGGTCGAGGCCGAGCGCTCGGCGGGAAAGGCGCGGCGAGGGCGAGGGCTCCGGCTCAGCGTGGCGGAACGCGTCGCGATCGAACATCGCGCCGTGGCGGTGGCGACGGCGCATCTCAGGGAACAGGGGTACCGGGTCAAGGATGTCGGTGCCAAGGAGTCTTACGACCTCGATGCTCGGCGCGCTGAAGAGCACCTGTTCGTCGAGGTCAAGGGCACCACGACGACCTGGTCGGACGACTCCGAGATCATCCTGACCAAGAACGAGGTCGACCTGCACCTGCGCGAGTACCCGAACACCATGCTGATGGTCGTCAGCAGCATCGTGCTCGACCGGTCCGTCACGCCTCCCGCAGCATCGGGCGGCGAACTCAAGGTCATCCACCCGTGGAAGGTCGAGGAACCCAACCTGACACCCGTGTCCTACCGGTACCTCGTCGGGAAGTGATCACCAGGTCGGCCGGGCCGTCACCCCGCCGTCCACCACCAGGTCGTGCCCGGTGATCCACCGAGCCATGTCCGAAGCCAGGAAAACACAAGCATCACCCACGTCGGAAGGAGTCCCCAACCGCCCCAGCGGCGCCGCGGCCTCCCACCGGGCCACGCCCGAAGGCCACTCCTCCGCGATCCCGGGCCGCGCGATCAGCCCGGGCGAGACGGTGTTCACGCGGATGCCGCGCGGCCCGTACTCCAGCGCGGCGGCGCGGGCGTGCATGATCAGGGCGGCCTTCGAGGTGGCGTAGTGGGCGTGGCCGGGGGCTGGGAAGCGGCCTTCGATCGAGGCGATGTGCGTGACCGAGCCGCCTGCGGGGAGGACTTCGGCGGCTGCCTGCGTCACGGCGAACGGGGCGGTCAGGTTCGTGTCCACAACGGACTGCCACTGCTCGATCGTCATGCCCGGCAACGGTTCCACGGGTTGTACGCCCGCGCAGTTGACCACGGCGTCCAGTGCGCCGGCTCGGGCCACCACTTCGGAGGCTTGCGTGCGGAGGTCGCCGTCCTCGACGCCCCGGTGGTGGACGACGTGGGCGCCGGCGGCGGCAAACCTGGCCGCGATGCCCGCTCCCACCACGCCGCCGGCGCCGGTCACCAGGACGACCTTGCCACTGAGATCGATCACGAGACGATGCCTTCCAGTCGCGAACGGAGCCGGTCGACGATCTCACCCCGGCCTGCCGCGAAGCCGTCCGCGCCTACCTGGTGGAACGCGCCGCCGGACTCGCGCACCAGCACCGCGCCCGCCGCCACGTCCCACGGGTGCACGCCCAGGTTCGCGGCCGCGTCGGCTCGGCCCGCCGCCACCCACGCGAGGGCCAGGGCCGTCGAATAGATGCGTCGGACGTCGGCTTCCTGCAACAGCCAGTCCAGCAACGCCATCTCGCCCACGTGAGGACTGCCGGGCAACGGGATGTCGGTCAGCACCAGCGGGCGCGGGGAGACGCCGGGGGTGATCGTCAGGCCCGTCGAACGCACCGAGAAGGGCACGCCCGCCGCCGCCGTGAACAGCTCCGAGCGGAACGGGTCGAGCACGCAGCCCGCCACCAGGTCGCCGTCGACGGCCGCGGCCACCGAGATGCACGACAGCGGGAGGCCGCGCACGAAGTTCCGCGTGCCGTCGATCGGGTCGACGTACCAGGTCACCCGCGCGGTCGACGCCCCCAGCTCCTCGCCGACCACCGCGGAGCCGGGGGCGCCGGCGGTCAGCCGCGTGCGCAGGAACCGCTCCACCGCCAGGTCGGCCGAGCTGACCTGGTCGAACTCGCCCTTCGCCGCGACGTCGACCTCGGCCGAGTGCAACAGCGAAGCGGCGTCGGCGCACGACTGGGCGGCCAGCGCGAGAAGTTCCCCGGGAGTCACGGACGCCATTGTGATCGGTCACAACCACGACCGGACGACTCTGGGCAACGTCCTACCCGCGCCGGTGACGAGAACCACCACGATGAGCTGACCTGACAACGACGTTGGAGGATCAGGATGCGGATCTTGGCCGGGTTGGTGCTCGCGGGGACGTTGGTCGCCGGAACAACCGCCGCGCAGGCGGACACGCTCGAGTACGTGGCTCTGGGCGACTCGGCGGCGGCCGGTCCGCTGATCCCGGACGTCGACCCGGCGTTGTGGTGCCTGCGGAGCAGCGATCGCAACTACCCGCGGGTGGCGGCGAGGATCCTCGGCGCGCGGCTCACGGACGTCACGTGTTCCGGTGCCACCACGGACGACTTCGCGCAGAGGCAGTTCGGGTTCGTCAAGCCGCAGTACGACGCGCTCAAGCCGACCACCGACCTCGTGTCGATCACCATCGGCGGGAACGACGTCGGGCTCGTGCAGACCGCGCTGGGCTGCATCAACCTGCTGCCGCACCCCGTCGGGCTCTCGTGCCGCGACCGGCTCACGGCGGGCGGCACCGACCGGGTCGCCGCCGAGATCGCCCGGTGGGCGCCCGAGTTCGGTGCGGCGCTCGACGAGGTCAAGCGGCGGGCGCCGAAGGCGAAGGTCCTGGTCACGGGGTACGGCACCTACATCCGGCCCGGCGGCTGCTACCCGGTCCAGCCGATCTGGGCGCGCGACGCCGACTACCTGCAGGGCTCGGTCGACCTGCTCAGCGCCACCGCCAGGGCCGAGGCGGCCGAGCGCGGAGCCACCTACGTGGACCTGGCGGCCGTCAGCGCCGGGCACGACACCTGCGCCGCGCCGGCCGACCGGTACCTGGAGGGGCTGGTGCCGACGACCGTCGCGGCCCCGTTGCACCCCAACGCGGCCGGCATGGCGGCGTTCGGCGCTACGGTCGCGCGCGCCGCGCGGCCAGGGCAGCCGTCAGCAGCGTGACGTGCTCGACCCGCGTCGGGTCCAGGCCGGTCAGCTCGGCCACCCGGCGCAGGCGGTAGTCGACGGTGTTCGGGTGCACGTGCAGTTCCGACGCGGCGGGGCGGCGCGACCCGCGGCGGAGGTAGACCTCGAGCGTCTGCACCAGTTCGCCCGTCAACGGCGCGACGATCGCGGCCAGCGGCTCCAGCGCCGCGCTCGGCCGGGACAGCTGGTACTCGAGCAGCACGTCGGTGAGCCGGTACAGGCCGGGACCGGACCGCAGCGCCACGGCGAGCACCTCGCGGGCCAGCACGGCGGCGGACGCGACCTCGGTGGCGGTGGCCGCGACCGCCGCCACCGTCAGCGGCACGCCGGCCGCCCGCGTCACGTCGGCCACGACGCGCTCCACCGGGACGTCGTCGCCCGGCAGCAGCGCGAGGCCGCCGTCGGGACCCAGCGACGACAGCACCGGCTCGCGGCTGTGCCGTTCGAGCTCCGCCCGCAGCCGCCGCAGCTTCCGCCGGGAGGCCACGGACGCGTCGACGGAGTCCAGCAGCTCGTCCGGGTGCGGCGGCACGTGCAGGGCCAGCACGACGTGAGGTCCCGACGCCGCAACGGTTCCGGAGAGCAGGCCCGCCAGCAGCGCGGCACGGGACGAGCGCTCGTCGTCGACCATCGTCTGCCGCTCGTCGAGGTAGCCCGCGCTCACCACGGGCGTCACGAGCTGCAGGTAGCGCAGGGCCAAGGCGTTCAACGCGAGCACGTCGCCCACCTCCTCGGGCCGCGCCTCGGGCACCAGCGCCTCCCACACGACCTGGATGCCCACGTGGTACGCCGTCAGCACCACGTCGATCGGCACGCCCTCCTCGGCCCGCCTCGCCGCCGACTCGCGCAGGAAGCGCAGCTCGTCCTCGGAGGGCAGCTCACCGGACGCCAGCACGGCGGCGAAGGCCCGCAGCGTGTGCTCGGTGACGCGGTGGATGTCGCCGTCGAGCTCCTCCGCCGGCAGCTGGGCGTAGCCGGGCACGCGGTCCACCAGCGCCTCGATCACCCGCCGGGCGAACCACGGCAGCTCCGCGACCAGCCGGGCGGCGACCGGGCGGCCACCGATCACGTAGGACATCCGGTGATTCTGGCCGATCTACAGCTCGACCACCGTGCCGTCGAGCGGCACCTCGACGCCCGCCGCGCGCACCGCGGCCGACTCCGGCGACTCCGGGTCGAGCAACGGGTTGGTGTTGTTGAGGTGCGTGTAGAGGCGCCGGACGGACGGGAACCGCCGCAGCAGTGGCAGGCTCTCCACCACGGGCAGGTGTCCCATGGCGGCCTGGCCGGACGCGCTGCCGGTCGCCGACCCCATCTCGGAGGCGCCGTGGAACGTGCCGTCGAGCAGCAGGCAGTCCGCCCGCTCCACGACCTCGTCGAACCCGTCGGGCCACGAAGCCAGGCACGGCGCGTAGACCAGCACGCCCCCGGTGGTGAGGTCCTCGAACGAGTACGCCACCACCCACGGTCCCTCCACAGTGGACGAACGGGCGTACTTCGGGCGCTTGTCGCTGACTCCGAACGCCGTCACCCGCAGCCCGGCGACCTCGAACGGCGACTCCACCGGCAGCCACTCCAGCGGCGCGTAGCCGTCGACCACCGTGCGCAGGTCGAACTGGTCCCGCAACGCGTGCAGCACCGCGCCGGGCGCCCGCACCGCCAGCCCCGCGCCGCCGCGCAACGTCAGCAGGCCCAGCGCGTGGTCGAGCTCGGCGTCGGTGAACAGGACGCCTCGCAACGGGGTCTCGCGCGGCCCGGGCCCTGGGTTCAGCGACGCGCACGAGGCGATCTGCGTGCGGAGGTCGGGCGAGGCGTTGACGAGCCACCAGCCGGAGCCGTCACCGGTGATCGCCAGGCAGTCCTGCGACCGCGCCGGCAACGCACCGGACCGGGCGCGCACGCACAACGGGCAGGCGCAGTTCCACTGCGGGAACCCGCCCCCGGCCGTCGTGCCGAGCAGTACCGCCTTCACCGCATCTTCCTCATCTCGATCGCGGGAGCGGCCGTGGACTCCAGGATCAGGTCCACCGTGGAGCGTGCAGGCGACAGCGAGCAGACGGGGTCGGTGGCCGAGGCGTCCCCGGTCAGCTGGAACGCCTGGCAGCGGCACCCGCCGAAGTCGACCTCCTTGCGCGCGCACGACCGGCACGGGTCCCGCATCCAGTCGAAGCCCCGGAAGGCGTTGAACGACGGCGAGGAGTGCCAGATGTCGTGCAACGACGAGTCGCGCACGTTCTCGACCTCCAGCGAGGTGATCACCGAGGCGGCGGGGCAGGGGAGGACGTCGCCGCCGGGCGCCACCGTCAGCTGTCGCGCACCCCACCCGTACATGCACGGCTTCGGGTGCGCCTCGTGGTAGTCGGCGATCACGTAGACGATCTCCATCCGCCCGCGCAGCCGCTCCTGGGCGGCGGCCACCACCGGGTCGGCGCGGGCGAGCTGCTCACGGGTCGGCAGCAACGCGGACCGGTTGCGCAGCGCCCACCCGTAGTACTGGGTGTTGGCGAGCTCCAGGCGGTCGGCGCCCATCTCCTCGGCCATCGCGACGATGCCCGCGACGTTGTCGAGGTTCTGCCGGTGCAGCACGGTGTTCACGGTCAGCGGCAGGCCGAGCTCGCGGACGAGCCCCGCGGCCACCACCTTGCGGTCGAACGCCCTGATGCCCGCGATCCGGTCGTTGCCGGCGCGGGTCGCGTCCTGCAGCGAGAGCTGCACGTGGTCCACGCCGCGGGAAGCGAGGTCCCGCAGGCGTTCGCGCGAGAGACCGACGCCGGACGTGACCAGGTTGACGTAGCAGCCGAGGCTGTTGGCGTGCGCGACCAGCTCGGGCAGGTCGTGGCGCAGCAGCGGTTCACCGCCGGAGAGGTGGATCTGCAGGACGCCGAGCGAGCGGGCCTGGTCGAACACGCGCAACCAGTCCTCGGTCGGCAGTTCGGCGTCGCGGCGCACCAGCTCGACCGGGTTCGAGCAGTAGCCGCACTGCAACGGGCACCGGTGGGTCAGCTCGGCCAGCAGGCCGAACGGGGCCTCAGCCATCGACGTCCACCACCCTCCGCTCGACGAGCCGGTCGACCAGCGACGCGACGTCCGACGCCTCGACGCCGTCGTACTCGCCGGCCAGGGCCAGCGCGATGTCGCCGACGGAACGGACGCCGTCGCACAACGCCACCACGGACGCGGCGGTCTCGTTCAGCACCAGCACGCCCTCGGGGAACAGCACGACGTGAGCCGACCGGATCTGGTCGTAGCTGCACCTCACCCCGCGCCGGATGCGCGGCACGGCCTCGGCCCTCACGGCTTGCCCGCGTGGTAGTCGACGGCGTCCAGCACGGCCCGCAGCACGTCGCACTTGAACGACAGGGCGGCGATGGCGGCCAGTTGTTGTTCTCTGGTCACGGAATGCTCGACCACGATGTCCAAAGTGGCCTGTCCTTCACCGGCGACGGCCCGGATCCGGTTCGTGAAGTAGGCGAACCCCTCCTCGGCGATCCACGGGTACTGCTCCCGCAACGCCGCGAGCCGCTTGCGCATCAACGCACCCGAGAACATCTCGGTGAGCCCGGAAGCGATCGCGACGACCCACGGCTGCGTGCGGGCGAAGTTCACGTAGGCGTCCACGGCGAACCGCACGCCGGGCAGCACGTGCCGTTCGTCGAGCACTTCGTCCCTGGTCAGGCCGACTGCCTCGGCCAGCCGGATCCAGTTCTCGGCGCCGCCCTCGCCCGGCCGCGTGCCGTCGTGCCAGACGATCCGCTCGCGCCACTGGCGGCGGATGCCGGGCAGCGGGCAGTTGGACAGGATCGCGGCGTCCTTCTGCGCGATGCAGCGCTGGTAGTACCAGCGGTTCGCGGCCCACGCCTGGAGCTCGTGCTTGCTCAGCCGGCCTTCGTGCATGCGCAGGTGGAACGGGTGGCTGTCCCAGTACCGGGGTGCGAGGGCGCGCAGCTCGCCGACGAACTCCCCGTGGGCAACGGCGGTCATGGAACTCCTCGGTCGCAGGGAAACCGGGCGGGACGGGGCCGGGGCTCCCCGGTGGGAGGCCCCGGCGCGGGATCCGGCGTCAGCTGCGGGCCGCGTAGGCGGTGACCTCCATCGGCGTGTCGAAGTCGCGGAAGTCGGGCTTGACCCACTCGCGCTTGACCTCGGGAAGCTTCGGCTCGGTGGTGGCGACAGGGTTCATGCGCAACTCCTCGGGTGTCCGGCCTGCGGGCCCGGGAAGGGCTCGAGGCGCTTTCCGTGGGGGGTGCGGCGGCGAACCTCACGGTAGGACGTCCAGACTGCCGAGGTCCAGACCGTACAGGAAGTTACCTGTAGTCATCGGGTGGAACCCCAGGTCAGCGGGTAGATCATCGGGCAATCGTCTTCATTCGACGAAATACATCGGATGACCTTTGCCGGTTACTGCGATGTGTGATTGGGTAACCACGCCCTGCAACTCCGCCGCCGAAGCCCGAAACCTCACGAGCGGACCGTAAGGAGAGCACATGCGTGCTCGTCGTATCGCAGCCGCGGCAGCCTGCACTGCCCTGGCCGCCAGCCTGTGCGCCGTGCCGGCCTCGGCGCAGGACGACCCCGCGCCGCTGGCGGAGCGGACACTCGCCACGAAGCTCGACATCCCGTGGGACATCGAGTTCCTGCCGGACGGCAGCGGCATCTTCACCGAGCGGGACACCCTCAAGATCAAGAAGATCACCGGCACGACCGTGACCGAACTGGACACGGTGGAGGCGGCCCAGACGACCGGCGGCGAGGGAGGCCTGCTCGGCCTCGCCGTGTCGAAGACGTTCGCCTCGGACAACTCCGTCTTCATCTACTACTCGACGGCGAGCGACAACCGCGTCGCCAAGCTCCAGCTCGGCGGGACGCCGCAGCCGATCGTGACCGGCATCCCCAAGAACCGCTACCACAACGGCGGCGGCCTGGAGTGGGGTCCGGACGGCTACCTGTGGGCCACCACGGGTGACGGCCAGAACACCGCCAACTCGCAGAACTGGAACTCGTTGGGCGGCAAGGTGCTGCGCTTCGACGCCGCGGGTCAGCCCGCCGCCGGCAACCCCCGCGCGGGCAGCGTCGTCTACTCGATCGGCCACCGCAACGTCCAGGGCATCACGTGGGTCGGCACCACCGCGTACGCCACGGAGTTCGGCAACAACCGGACCGACGAGCTCAACCGCATCGAGGCCGGCAAGAACTACGGCTGGCCGACGTGCGAGGGCAACTGCAACGTCGCCGGTCTGACCAACCCGGTCGTGACGTGGCAGAACAGCCAGGCCGGTCCGACCGGCGTCGCCCTCTACAAGAACGCGCTCTACGTCGGCGCGGTGACCGGCCGGCGCGTGTGGAAGATCCCGGTCAGCGGCACCGCGCTCGGCACGCCGCAGGCCGTGTTCACGAGCTACGGCCGGGTGCGCGCGGTCGCCCCGGCGCCGGACGGCACGCTGTGGCTGGGCACGTCGAACCAGGACGCCAACGGTTCGCCCGGCTCGACCGACGACCGGATCATCTCGACCGACGGCTGACCGGCCGGCGGAGTCACCAGTTGCGGGCTGCGGGCATCCGGCGGAGCTGGTCCAGCACCGCCGGGTCCTGCAGCTGCATCCACTGGATCACCTCGGTGTAGGTGGCGCACACCGTTTCCGGCTTGTCGCACACGTACTCGAGGAACAGTTCCATCGCGCTCGAGAACGCCGACCCGTTCCACTCGTTGAAGTGGTTGCCGACGACGATCGGCGCGCGGTTGCCGTTCAACGCGGCCTGGTGCACCGACTTGTAGGTGTCGAAGACGATCTGGGTGAAGTCGGGCGCGCGCTCCGGCTGTTCCTTCGCCCCGTTCAGCGAGTACCAGAGGTTGAAGTCCATCATGACGACCTGCTTGCCCAGCGCCGGGACGCGCACCTCGGGCATCGGGAACTCGTACAGTCCGTTCTGGACGGTCGGCCACTGCACGCCGAGCGCCACCTTGCTGGTGTCGTAGACGAGCCCGTGCGCCGCCATCGCCGGGAAGGCCTGGCCCCAGTTGCCCTCCAGGCACGGCGTCCGCCCACCCCGGACGGCGCCCTCCGGCAGATTGAGGCCGGCGGCGCGCGCCTTGTCGACGATCATCTTGAACTGGTCGAGCTCCGCGTTCCAGGCCGCGTTGTCCCACTTGTCGACCGACGGCTGCGTGCCGCCGGAGCAGAAGTGGCCGTTGTAGTGCGTGCCGATCTCGTGGCCGTCGGCGATCACCTGGTTCAGGTAGCCGATCCGGTTGGTGATGTCCTGGCGGGTCCCGCCGAAGTCGATGTCGGAGACGCCGCGCTTGAGCCCCGCGGGCGGCTGGTACTGCATCTTGTCGAGGTCGGCCAGCATGTAGACGCCGGACAGCAGACCGGTGACGTGTGCGTTCTTCTCCTTGGCGATCGGCAGGACCTTGTCCCAGTGCTGCTTCGACACCGCGCCGTCGAAGGAGAAGAGCACGAACTGCGGCGGCTTCTCGCCGGGGGCGAGCTTGTGCATCCACGGCTGCTTCTGCAGCTGCTGCTGGGTGGGGGCGGGCACCGTCGGTGTCGGCCCCGCGTCCTTGGGAGCGGGCAGTCGCGGCGCCATCGGCAGTGGGCCGGCTTCGGCCTGGGTCCCCGCGTCCTTGTTCGGCCCGAGAGTCATCACCAGCACCAAGGCCAGTGCGAGCGCCACGCCCGTGGTCAGCCATCCCCAGCGTTTCACACTTAAGGAGACGACTGGTCACCCGAAGGGGTTGCGCGGAGTCGAGAACTGGTCACGCCACGGGTTCGGCGATCACGACCCGGTTGGCCTCGTAGCCCTGCTGACCGCCGATCCACGTGCCGCCGCACGTGACGAGCACGAGCCGGTGCGGGCCGCGAGGGCCGAAGAACTCGACGGCGCGGGCGGGCAGCTCTTCCTTGCGCACGGTCTCGATCTGCTTGATGCGGAACCGGAACTCCTTGCCCGCGCTGTCGGCGATCACGACCTCGCGGCCGTTCTGCGCCTGCCACAGCTCCGCGAACGGGCCCTTCGCGCCCCTCCAGTCGACGTGCCCGGCGAGGACCGTGGCACCTTCGGCACCGGCGAGCTCGGTGCCCCACCAGGTCGCCTCGCCGATGCCGTCGGGCACGGGCAGGACGCCGTCCTTGACCTCGCGGCGCACCAGCGTGGCCGAACCGCCCGCGGGCAGCCGCACGGACCCGGGACCGGCCTTGGGCGGCGCGGGCTGCTGCTGTTGCGTCGCGGGGGGCGGGTCGGCCGGCTTGGCGTTGTCCGTGTTCGCCCCGCCGATCAGCCCGGTGAGGTCGGCACCGCGGCCGGTGCTCAGGCTGTCGGCGACCGGGCCGGGACCGACCACGGGGATGTCGTCGGCGACCGCGCGGCCACCGACGACCTCGACCTCGGACGTCGCGACCAGAACGCCGGCGGCGGCGATGCCCGCCACCAGCGCACCGGTCAGGAACGCCCGGGAACTGCTCACTGCCTGCGCCACGCCAGGAAGCCTGCCAGCGCCGCACCGAGCAGCACCAGGCCACCCACCCCGAGCATCAGGCCGGGGCGCAGCTGCGTGTCGAACGACGCGGTCGCGACCGGCGTCTGGCCCTCGGTGCCCGCGGGGATCGTGCTCGGCACCACCGGCGTGTTCGGCTTGTTCACCATCTCGAGCGCGAGCGTCTGGCCCGCGGCGAGCGTGCCGCACGCGGACGGCGGCGCCTTCGGGTCGAAGAACTCCTCGTAACCCTTGGGGGCGGCCACCTCGACGAGGCAGATCTCCTGCGGGGTGCGCAGGTCCGGCACCTCGACCGTGCCGTCGGCGCCGGTCTGCAGCACCAGCGGCTTGCCGTCGGTGCCGACGAGGTCCGAGTCGTCCTGCTTCTTCGCGGGCGAGGCCTGGTCCTTCGCCGTGACGCGCAGCGCGACGCCCGCGATCGACTTCTTGGTCTCGGAGTCGATCTTCGTGATCTTGACGGCGCCCGGCGCGGTCTTGGCCTGGCCGTTGGCGTTCGCGTTGAGCTTCTTCTCGCCGCCGGTCGTGACCATGCGCTGCATGTTGTCCGTCTGGATCGGCTGGTGGACGACCGGCCGGTCGGCGGGGGAGTCCGCGACGGCGGCGATCGACGGCTTCTCGCCGGTCGCGACGACCTTGATCGCGGCGGGGCTGCCGTCGGCGCCCGTGGTGGCCTTGCCGGACGTGCTGCCGTCGGGCAGCGTCGCGTCGGTCAGCGTGAAGTCGATCGCGCCGTTGGGCACGCCCTGGCCGTTGGCCTTCACCAGCGACACGGTCCAGGTGGATTCGGCACCGATGATCAGCGGTTCCTTCGGCGCGGTGGCGCTGAGCGCCCACGGGCCGCGGTTGGCCTCGGCGTCGGCCTTGATGCGCGCGACGGTGTCCAGGACGGACTGCGGCAGGCGCGCGGCGTAGAACGGCGCGTCGTAGGCGAGGTACTTCGGGTCGGTCGTGTCGAGCCGAACCTCCCCATCCGGTGCGGAAGTCCAGCTGTGCAACAAGTGCGCGAGCGCGGCGGCCTCGTCCGGAGACTTGGTCGTGGAGTAGCGCAGCAGCAGGTAGGAGATGTTCGCGGCGATGTCGGGAGCGAGGTCCTTGCCCGCCTTCGTCCGCAACGCGTCGCCCTCCTTGTACCCGACGCTGCTGTCGGGGGCGGGCAGCGCGTACTGCACGCACCACACCTGCTTGTCCTGCCAGATGTAGGACCCGTGCCATTCGCTGCCCGGTGTGGCGTTGGGCTGGAGACCTGACGCGTTGTGGCCGATGCCCTTGACGCCGACTGCTGTCGCCGTCGCGGGAACGGTCAGGAGCGCGAGCCCCGAGACCATCGCCACGGCGGCCAGACGTTTCCAGCCCATTGTGAATCTGATCCCCTCTGACCTGTGTGTATCCCGCGCCCGAGCTTGTCGGTCCCCCAGACCGGCGACAAGCCCCCACGAGAGGGAAGTCTGGGGGCTACGGAGAGTGTGATCGTGAATGCGGTGTGATGTGGGTTACTCGATTCGAGCGCGCCGTGCCGCGACACGCCGCAGTCGCATAACGCTCCGGAGTCAGGGCCGCATTTGCGCACGTGTGATCGTCGTCGGGGGTAAAGTCGCCTTTACCGACGGGGAACACGTCACCACGTGTGCACGTTGAACCCCGTGACGGCGTAAGCAACGCCCCAGGAGGACCAGGTGCGCTCGAGCAGCAACCCGGCTTTCCGTAACCTGCCGACCGGCGGCGGGTACGGAGGCTACGCAGGCTTCGGCCAGCCAGAGCAGGCTGGCTACCAGCAGGCCCCGCCGCCGCTGACCAGCGAGCGGCCGATGACGATCGACGACGTCGTCACCAAGACCGGCATCACGCTGGCCGTGGTGGCCGTCACCGCCGTCGTCACCTACCTCATGCAGGCGTGGGTCCTGCTGTTCCCGGCCGCGATCATCGGCCTGGTGCTCGGTCTGATCATCTCGTTCAAGCGAGTCCCGAGCCCGCCGCTGGTCATCGCCTACGCCGCCGTCGAGGGCGTCTTCCTCGGCGCGTTCAGCGGCATCATCGGCACGATGATCGACCGCTGGACCGGCAACCCCGGTCAGGGCGTCGTGGTCATCGGCCAGGCCATCATCGGCACGATCGGCGTCTTCGCCGGCATGCTGGTGGTCTACAAGACCGGCGCGATCCGCGTCACGCCGAAGTTCACCAAGTGGATCACCGGCGCGATCATCGGCGTCGCCGTCCTCATGCTGTTCAACCTGATCATGAGCTTCTTCACCACGGGCGGCCTCGGCCTGCGCGACGGTGGCGCGCTCGCGATCATCTTCAGCCTCGTCTGCATCGGCCTCGCGGCGTTCAGCTTCCTGATCGACTTCGACGCCGCCGACCAGGCGATCCGCGCCGGTGTCCCGGCGAAGTTCGCGTGGCAGATCGCGTTCGGTCTCACGGTCACCCTGGTGTGGCTCTACACCGAGATCCTGCGCCTGCTGTCGTACTTCAACTCGGACTGACGTCCGGGTGGGCCGGAGGGGCGTTCCGCTGCGGCGGGGCGCCCCTTCGCCGTTTCTCGAACGTGAAACAATTGCGCGGAATTCGGCGGCAGGAGGAATTGCGTGGACACCGCTTATCGGCTCGTCATGGAACCGCCGGCCGTCGACGACTACTTGCGGTTGCGCAAGGAATCCGGTCTGAGTGAACGCACGCGCGAACAGGCTGAAAAAGGCGTGCGCGGCGCGTGGGCCGCGTGTCACGTCGTTCACGTGGAATCAGGGGAAATCGCGGGCATGGGCCGCGTGATCGGTGACGGCGGCTGGTACTTCCACGTCATCGACATGGCCGTGCTGCCGCACCACCAGCGCAAGGGCATCGGTGACGCGGTCTTGACCGCACTGCTGGGCCACATCGACGAACGGGCGCCGGGCGCCTACGTCAACCTGCTGGCAGACCCGCCTGGCCGCCGTCTCTACGCACGGCACGGGTTCGTGGACAGCGCACCGGGTTCGATCGGCATGAAGCGCACCTAGGCGCGCCAGCTGAGGTCCGGCAGTTCGGTGCCCACCTTGATCAGGCAGGTCGTGCAGAGCATGCCCGCCTGGGCGCGGGAGACCCGTTCATCAGGCACCGAGTGCTCGCACACGGCCTCGTAGAAGCTGCGATCCCCGTCCGCCTGGTCTCGGGGAAAAGCGTGGCATTGCAGGTCGTATTCACTTTGCCACCACACGTACGGCATGTCCGATCCCTCCTTGTTCACGGGTGGGGACGGACTTCCCCTCGCCTGATGACGCCATTGAGCGACAGTTTGTCTCATCGGCAGAAAGGGGGCTTGCACGTAGCTCCGTCCGGGTGACACGGAGCTACTTGCAAGCGACAAATTGCAGATCTTGAAAGGAAAAGCTCAGCTCAGCCGCTCGACGACCATCGCCATGCCCTGGCCGCCGCCGACGCACATGGTCTCGAGACCGAACTGCTTGTCGTGGAACTGCAGCGAGTTGATCAGGGTCGTGGTGATGCGGGCGCCCGTCATGCCGAACGGGTGGCCGACGGCGATCGCGCCGCCGTTGACGTTCAGGCGGTCGAGGTCGATGCCGAGGTCGCGGTAGGACGGGATGACCTGGGCGGCGAACGCCTCGTTGATCTCCACGAGGTCGATGTCGGAGATCGACAGGCCGGCGAGCGCCAGCGCGCGCTTCGAGGCCTCCACCGGGCCGAGGCCCATGATCTCCGGCGACAGGCCCGAGACGCCGGTCGAGACGATCCGGGCGAGCGGGGTGATGCCGAGCTCTCGGGCCTTCGTGTCGGACATGACCACGAGAGCCGCGGCGCCGTCGTTGAGCGGGCAGCAGTTGCCGGCGTTGATCCGGCCGTCGGGGCGGAAGACGGGCTTGAGCTGCGACACGGCCTCGTAGGTCACGCCGGCGCGCGGGCCGTCGTCCGCGGAGACGACCGTGCCGTCGGGCAGCTCGACCGGCGTGATCTCGCGGGCCCAGAAACCGTCGGCGATCGCCTTCTCGGCGAGGTTCTGCGAGCGGACGCCGAACTCGTCCATCTCCTGGCGCGAGACGCCCTTGAGCAGCGCGAGGTTCTCGGCGGTCTGGCCCATCGGGACGTAGACGTCCGGCAGGACGCCGAGCGTGCGCGGGTCGGTCCACTCCGAGGCGCCCGAGGCGGCGACGGAGGCCGTGCGCGCCTCCGCGTCGCCGAAGAGCGGGTTGTGCGTGTCCGGCCACGAGTCGGAGCTGCCCTTGGCGAACCGCGACACCATCTCGACGCCCGCGGAGATGAACACGTCGCCCTCGCCCGCCTTGATGGCGTGCAGGGCCATGCGCGTGGTCTGCAGCGACGAGGCGCAGTACCGCGTGACGGTCGTGCCGGGCAGGGTGTCCTGGCCGAGCAGCACGGAGACGACGCGCGCCATGTTGAAGCCCTGCTCGCCGCCGGGCAGGCCGCAGCCGAGCATCAGGTCGTCGATCTGCGCGGGGTCGAGCTGGGGAACCTTGTCGAGCGCCGCCTTCACCATCCGCGCGGCGAGGTCGTCGGGCCGCAGGTCCTTCAGCGAGCCCTTGCCCGCCCGGCCGATGGGGGAGCGGGCAGCGGAGACGATCACGGCCTCAGGCATCACGAAACTCCTCGTTGAGAGTCAAGGTTGCCGCCGAGCGTAGTTAACGCCCGCTCACCCCGGCCAGCGCGAGTGACGAGGATTTCGGAACTCAGGCGTGCCGCTTCTGCAGCCACGGCGGCACGCGGGACGGCCGGACCGCCAGCGCCGCCGCTGAGCGGACCGGCAGCGGCGACGCGGCCCACCCCGGCCACAAACCCGCGACCTGGCACAACGGGGCCAGCAGCACGCCTGCCGCCGCCTCGTAGCCGATCGCGCTGGGGTGGAAGCGGTCCGAGCTGAACATGTCGACGTGCCGGGCCAGGAACTCCGGCGCCAGCAGGTTCGCGAGCGACACCGGCACCCCGCCGGCGCGCCGCACCTCCGCGGTCTGCGCCGCCGCGAGCCGCAGGCTGTACCGGCGGCCGAGCGCCCGCAGCGGTTGCGGGATCGGCCGGACGATCCCCAGGTCGGGGCAGGTGCCGACGACGACACCGCAGCCGGCGGCGCGCAGCCTGCGGACCTGGTCGGCGAGCAGCAGGGCCGACTCGCGGGCACCGATCCGCGACGTCACGTCGTTCGCGCCGATGATCACCAGCGCGACCTGCGGCTCGTCCCGCACGGCCGCGTCGACCTGCGGCACCAGGTCGCGCGTGGTGGAGCCGCTGACGGCGTAGGTCGAGAGCCGCACCGGCCGTTCCGCCTCCTCGGCCAGCGCCTGGGCCAGCAACACGCCCGGCATCTGCGAGGGATGTGTCACACCGACGCCGACCGCCATCGAGTCGCCGAGCACCGCGAGCCGCAACGGGTCGCCGCCGTCGTCGAAGTACACCCCGTCGGGCGCGGGCCAGAGGTGTTCCAGCACGCCGATGGCCACGCGGGCGCGTTTGCCCTGCTCGTTCAGCAGGCCCACCAGCGCGCCGGAGAGGCCCCCGAGCGTCGCGGCCGTCATCGTCACCGCTCGCAGCGTCCTCAGTCCGATCATCCGAGGCACCCCCTTCCGGTGGAATCGTCGGCCGCGCCGTTCGAATCACCCTCCGCAGCCACTAGAGCTACGCTTCGTCCCGCTATCTCGGAGAGTGGGAGCAGGGAGTAGATACCGGTGGAGTACGTCGAGCACGTCGTCGATCTGGTCGGCAACACGCCGCTGGTCAAGCTCAACTCGCTGACCGACGGCATCAGGGCCACGGTCCTGGCGAAGGTCGAGTACCTGAACCCCGGCGGCAGCGTGAAGGACCGCATCGCGCTGCGGATGGTCGAGGCGGCCGAGCGCTCCGGTGAGCTCAAGCCCGGCGGCACGATCGTCGAGCCCACGTCCGGCAACACCGGCGTCGGCCTCGCCCTGGTCGCGCAGCGCAAGGGCTACAAGTGCGTGTTCGTGTGCCCCGACAAGGTCAGCGAGGACAAGCGCAACGTCCTCAAGGCCTACGGCGCCGAGGTCGTGGTGTGCCCGACCGCCGTCGCGCCCGAGCACCCGGACTCCTACTACAACGTCTCAGACCGGCTCGTCCGCGAGATCCCCGGCGCGTGGAAGCCGAACCAGTACTCCAACCCGGAGAACCCGGCGAGCCACTACCACCAGACCGGCCCCGAGATCTGGCGCCAGACGGAGGGGAAGATCACCCACTTCGTCGCGGGCGTCGGCACCGGCGGCACGATCTCCGGCACCGGCCGCTACCTCAAGGACGTCTCCGACGGTGCCGTCAAGGTCATCGGCGCCGACCCGGAGGGCTCGGTCTACTCCGGCGGCACCGGCCGCCCGTACCTGGTCGAGGGCGTCGGCGAGGACTTCTGGCCGGAGGCCTACGACAAGACCGTCGCCGACCAGATCGTCGAGGTCTCCGACGCGGACTCGTTCGACATCACCCGCCGCCTCGCCCGCGAGGAGGGCCTGCTCGTCGGCGGTTCGTGCGGCATGGCGGCCGCCGCCGCGCTGCGCGTCGCGAAGGACCTGCCCGAGGACGCCGTCGTGGTCGTGATCCTCCCCGACGGTGGCCGCGGCTACCTGTCCAAGGTCTTCAACGACCGCTGGATGGCCTCCTACGGCTTCCTCCCGCCCGACTCGACCGGTGCGACCGTCGGCGACGTGCTGCGCCGCAAGGGCGGCATGCTCCCCGATCTGGTGCACGCTCACCCGAACGAGACCGTGGGCGACGCCGTCGCGATCCTGCGCGAGTTCGGCGTCTCGCAGATGCCCGTCGTCAACGCCGAGCCGCCGGTCATGGCCGCCGAGGTCGCGGGCGCGGTCAACGAGCGGGACCTGCTCGACGCGCTGTTCACCGGCAAGGCGCAGCTCTCGGACCGCCTGGACAACCACATGTCGCCGCCGCTGCCGACGCTCGGCGCGGGCGAGCCGGTCGGCATCGCGATGAACGCCCTCTCGCACGCCGACGCGGCCCTCGTCCTGGAGGACGGGAAGCCCGCCGGCGTAGTCACGCGACAGGACATTCTGGGGTTCTTGGCTGGTCGCTGAGCGTAGAACCGGGTGCGTCCGATAGCGTGACGCCCCAGATCATCAGTCTTACTCGTACACGGCCCAGCCAAGGGGGTTGGAAACCGGATGAACGCTCCGCAGCCGCCAGGAAACCAGTTCGGCGGTCAGCCGCACCAGGAGCAGCCCAACGCGGACGCCACGCAGATCGTCCCGGGAGGTGGGCAGCCCTCCGCTGCCAACCCCAACCCGGACGCGACGCAGGTCGTCTCGCCTGGTCAGGCTCCTGCCGCACAGCAGAACGCGGACGCCACCCAGGTCGTCAGCCCCGGTCAGGTGCCGCCCTCGGCAGCCCCCGGCTCGGGCGGCTTCCCGGCGCAGGGACCCGGCTCCGGCGGGTTCCCCGCCCAGCAGCCGCCCCCGTACGGCGCTCCGCAGCAGCACTACGGCCAGCCGCAGCAGCCCTACGGCGCCCCGCAGTCGAACCCGTACGGCCAGCCGGCCGCGTCGCCCTACGGGCAGCCGCAGCAGCAGGCCTACGGCGCTCCGCAGTCGAACCCCTACGGCCAGCAGGCGGCTTCGCCGTACGGCCAGCCCGGGTACGGCGGCGCACCCGGCTACGGCGCTCCCGGCATGGCCCCGCCGCCCCCGACCGGCTACGCCGAGTGGGGCACGCGCGCCATCGGCTACCTGATCGACATCGCGGCACCGACCGTCGTCACGGTGATCCTGTACTACATCATCGTCGCGATCGCGGTCGGCGCGGACGCCCCGGGCATCATGTTCCTGGGCATCCTGGTCTACGTGGCCAACTTCGGCTTCATCATCTGGAACACGGTGATCAAGCAGGGGCAGACCGGCCAGTCGATCGGCAAGAAGGTCGCGAAGATCAAGCTGATCTCCGAGGAGACCGGCCAGCCGCTCGGCGCCGGCACGACGTTCGTGCGCCAGCTGTGCCACATCGTCGACGCCCTGCCGTGCTACGCGGGCTTCTTCGCCCCGTTGTGGGAGCCCAAGAAGCAGACCTGGGCCGACAAGATCATGAAGTCGGTCGTGGTCAACGCCCCGGAGACCGCCTCGCCCTACGGCGGCGGCAGCAGCACCGGTGGCTTCCAGCAGCAGCCGGGCACCGGCGGCTACCCGCAGCAGCAGCCGGGCGGCTACGGCCAGGCCCCGCAGCAGGGCTACGGCGGCCAGCAGCAGGGCTGGTAAGCCCCAGGTCAGTCCCGGTAGGGCCCCGGTCACCGCGTCGGTGACCGGGGCCTTGCCGTTTTCCGGTTCACTGGCTGGACCACCACCGCCGGGGGCCAGATGGGTGAGTACCCTGCGGACATGAGCACCCCATACGGCTTCGCCACCAGGGCGATCCACGCCGGTCAGGACCCGGACCCGACCACGGGTGCGGTGAACGTGCCCATCTACGCGACCTCGACCTACGCCCAGGACGGCGTCGGCGGTCTGCGCGAGGGCTTCGAGTACTCCCGCACCGGCAACCCGACCCGCCGGGCGCTGGAGACCTGCCTGGCGTCCCTGGAACGCGGCCGCTACGGCAGGGCGTTCTCCTCCGGCATGGGTGCGACCGACGCGGCGCTGCGCGCGTTCCTCAAGCCCGGCGACCACGTCGTCATCCCGAACGACGCCTACGGCGGCACGTTCCGCCTGATCGACAAGGTCTTCTCGCAGTGGGGCGTCACCCACTCCCCGGCGCCGGTGTCGGACGTGGACGCGATCCGCGCGGCCGTGCGCCCGGAGACCAAGCTGATCTGGATCGAGACCCCGACCAACCCGCTGCTGAACATCGGCGACATCGCGGCCATCGCCTCGGTGGCCCACGAGTCGGGCGCGAAGCTGGTCGTCGACAACACCTTCGCCTCCCCGGCCCTGCAGACCCCGCTGGAACTGGGCGCGGACGTGGTCCTGCACTCGACCACGAAGTACGTGGGCGGCCACTCCGACGTGGTCGGCGGCGCCCTGATCACCTCCGACGAGGAGACCGACGCGGCCTTCGGCTTCCTGCAGAACGGCGCGGGAGCGGTCCCCGGCCCGTTCGACGCCTACCTGACCCTGCGCGGCATCAAGACCCTCGAACTGCGCATGGAGAAGCACTCGGACAACGCCGAGCTGGTGGCCGAGGCCCTGACCCGCCACCCGCGCGTGCGCAAGGTGATCTACCCGGGCCTCGAGTCGCACCCCGGCCACGCGGTCGCCGCGAAGCAGATGCGCCGCTTCGGCGGCATGGTGTCGTTCATCGTCGACGGCGGCGAGTCCGCGGCACTGGAGGTCTGCGCCCGGACGAAGCTCTTCACCCTCGCCGAGTCGCTCGGCGGCGTCGAGTCGCTCATCGAACACCCCGGCAAGATGACCCACGCCTCGACGTCGGGCTCCCTGCTGGAGGTGCCGGCGGACCTGGTGCGCGTGTCGGTGGGCATCGAGTCGGGCGACGACCTGGTGGCGGACCTGCTGGAAGCGCTGGGCTGAGCTGCCCGAACCGCACGAGAAAGGCCCCTCCCGCCAGGAGAGGGGCCTTTCTCGTGCGTACAGCGTCTACGGCTTCTTGGAGCCGCCGAACCGGTCCACGTTCTCCACCTCGGCAGCGGGAGCCGCCGGAAGATCGGCACCGTTCACACAGCCACCGACGAACTCGATCGACTCACCGGTGCGGACGAAGCGGCCGGCTTCGTCGCAGCCCGCGTGCGCCACGGTCAAGAAGGCCGCGCCGGTCAGTGCCACAGCCGTGGTCACGGCTCCGACCAGCGGGATCACCGCGGCCACGCGTCGTGCGAGTGCCATGCCACCTCCCCACGATGTGTTGCCCCCGTGAAGCCACCTTACCGGGGGAACGCCATCAGAGGTTGCCGCGGCGCTCCTGCTCGCGCTCGATCGCCTCGAAGAGGGCCTTGAAGTTGCCCTTGCCGAAGCCCAGCGAGCCGTGGCGCTCGATCAGTTCGTAGAACACCGTGGGGCGGTCGCCGATCGGCTTGGTGAAGATCTGCAGCAGGTAGCCGTCCTCGTCGCGGTCGACCAGGATGCGGTGCTCCTTGAGCGTCTCGATCGGGACGCGGACCTCGCCGATGCGGGCGCGCAGCTCCGGGTCGTCGTAGTAGGAGTCCGGGGTCTCCAGGAACTCGACGCCCGCGTCGCGCATCGACGTCACGGTCTTGATGATGTCGTTGGTCGCCAGCGCGATGTGCTGGACGCCCGCGCCCTCGTAGAACTCGAGGTACTCGTCGATCTGCGACTTCTTCTTCGCGACCGCCGGCTCGTTCAGCGGGAACTTGACGCGGTGGTTGCCGTTGGAGACGACCTTGGACATCAGCGCGGAGTAGTCCGTGGCGATGTCGTCGCCGATGAACTCCGCCATGTTCACGAAGCCCATGACGCGGTTGTACCACTCGACCCAGTAGTCCATCTTGCCGAGCTCGACGTTGCCGACGCAGTGGTCGACGGCCTGGAACAGGCGCTTCGGCGCACCCTCGGGACGCTTGACCGAGGACGACTTGGCGACGTAGCCCGGCAGGTACGGGCCGGTGTACTTGGAGCGGTCCACGAGCGTGTGGCGGGTCTCGCCGTACGTCGCGATGGCCGCCATGCGCACCGTGCCGTGCTCGTCGGAGACGTCGTGCGGCTCCTCCAGCACGGTCGCGCCCTGCTTGCGGGCGTGCTCGATGCACTGGTCGACGTCGCCGACCTCCAGAGCCAGGTCGACGACACCGTCGCCGTGGCGGCGGTGGTGGTCGAGGAGCTCGGAGCCGGGCGTGACGCCGCCGTGGATCACGAAGCGGGCCGAGCCCGACTTCAGCACGAACGACTTGTGGGTGCGTTGGCCGGTCTCGGGGCCGGCGTAGGCCACCAGCTCCATGCCGAACGCCACCTGGTACAGCCACGCGGTCTGCGTGGCGTTGCCCGCGACGAACACCACGGCGTCCATGGCTCGCACGGGGAACGGGTCCTTGGTCGCGTCGTAGTCGACCAAGCCCACGAGCTGCCTGAGCTGGTCGTAGCTCACGTCGTCAAGCTGCTGCGTCATGTTCATCAGCATGATTCGACCTAGCAGGGTGAGCAACAGTCGACGATTTCGCTGCACAATTTGTATGGTGATCTGTGACCAACGACCAGCAGGGTGAGCACTCTGACCAGCCCGTCGACGAACTCGACGCGAAGCTGCTGCTGCTCTTGACAGACGAGCCCCGCCTGGGCGTCCTCGAATGCTCCCGGCGGCTGGGCGTCGCGAGGGGAACGGTGCAGGCCAGGCTGGACCGGCTCACCGGCAGGGGCGTGCTCGCCGGGTTCCCGCCGGCGCTCGACCTGGGGGAGATGGGCTACGGGCTGACGGCGTTCGCGACCGTCGAGATCGCGCAGGGCCGGCGGGCCGAGGTGTGCGCGGGGCTGGCGGCGATCCCCGAGGTGTGCGAGGTGCACGCGACCACGGGTCAGGGAGATCTCTTCGTGAGAATGGTCGCCCGGTCCAACGCCGACCTGCAGCGCGTGGTCGACCACATCGTCGACGTCCCGCACGTCCGGCGGCTCTCGACCTCGATCGCGCTGTCGACGCCGGTGCCGCCGCGGGTGCGTCCGCTCCTGGAACGCGTGAAGGGCCGGTCACCGAAGTGACCGGCCCTTCGACAACGTCGTCGTGTTACCCGCCGTAGGGAACAGCGGAGATCAGCGTGACCTTCTGCTGCTTGCCGTTGGGCAGCTCGTACGAGACCGTCTCGCCGTCCTTCGCGCCGTTGAGCGCCTTGCCGAGCGGCGAAAGCGGGGAGTAGACCTCCATCTCGCCGTGCGCGCCCTCTTCGCGGGTCGCGAGGAGGAAGGTCTCCGACTCGTCGTCACCCTCGTAACGGATCGTGAGCACCGTGCCCGGCGCTGCGACACCCTTGGTGGTCGGGGCCTCGCCGACCTTGGCAGCCTGGAGCAGCTCGTGCAGCTGGCGGATCCGCGCCTCCTGCTTGCCCTGCTCCTCGCGGGCCGCGTGGTAGCCGCCGTTCTCGCGGAGGTCGCCCTCCTCGCGGCGGGCGTTGATCTCGGCAGCCATGACCGGGCGGTACGCGATGAGTTCGTCCAGCTCAGCCTTGAGCCGGTCGTAGGCCTCCTGGGTCAGCCAGGTCACCTGGGTGTCGCTCACGGTCACCAACTCCTCGTCTTGCTCTGGCGCACGCGTGTGCACCAGATAGTTCCCGAGCCGGGGGCCCGGAACGGAAAAACACGGCCCGCGCCGGGGCCGTGCTTGAGCTGCAACTATAACACGGAGACAACGTTCAGCGACGGCGATTTGTTCCCAATCTCGCCGTTCACAACGCAGATCACCCGCTTGGCCGCTAGCTCGTGGACAAGTAGGCGGGAACCTGGTAGGAGCACCCGAACACCTCACCGGTGACCGGGGGCTTCGAGCTCCGGAGAACTGTTGTCTCGACGACGAGCGAATTTCCCGGCGGAACCAGAACTTCGCGCCGGCCTGCTTCGTCCCCGTCCTTGGACCGGGCCCGAATGATGCAGACCGCCGCACGTTCCGGTTGATCTCGGGAAACCTCGAAACTGACCTGCACGCGGTCGTCGCCGAGGATCGTGAACGCCGTCTGCTTCGCCTCGATCGGCTTTGTGCCGAGATTTCGGTAACCGACGAAAGCGACCACCGCACCGACCGCCACCGCTACAGCGAGTAACGCCCAGCGGCCCCACTTCGCGAGCGGCCTGGCGCCCTGACGGCTGTACCGCCCCTCGGGGAGCGCGCGCTGTGCCACTTGTCCGCGCCCTCCTCGGCGTCTGGGGAACAATGGTGACCGACGTTCAGTTGATGAGTGTCGCAGGACCGTAGACACAGGAGGACCACGGGGGTCATGGCCGAAAAGCTGCGCCTTATGGCAGTGCACGCACATCCCGACGACGAGTCGAGCAAGGGCGCGGCCACGATGGCCCGCTACATCGCGGAAGGCCACGACGTGATGGTCGTGACCTGTACCGACGGTGGTGCGGGCAGCATCCTCAACCCGGCGATGGACAAGCCGGACGTGCTCGCGAACATGGTCGAGATCCGCCGGGAGGAGATGGCCACCGCGGCCAAGATCCTCGGCATCCAGCACCGCTGGCTGAACTTCAAGGACTCCGGCCTGCCGGAGGGCGACCCGCTGCCGCCGCTGCCCGAGGGCTGCTTCGCCCTCGTGCCGCTGGAGGAGTCGGTGCCCCCGCTGGTGCAGGCCATCCGCGAGTTCCGCCCGCACGTCGTCGTGACCTACGACGAGAACGGCGGCTACCCGCACCCGGACCACATCCGCACGCACGAGGTCTCGATGGCCGCGCTCGACGCCGCCGCCGACCCCGAGTACCAGCCGGAGCTGGGCGAGGCGTGGCAGACGCAGAAGGTCTACTACGGGCACGGGTTCTCGCGCGCCAAGATCGTGGCGTTCCACGAGGCGATGGAGGCCCGCGGCATCGAGTCGCCCTACACGGAGTGGCTCGCGAACTGGAGCACCGACCGCCCCGACGTCATGCAGCGCGTGACGACGCAGATCGAGTGCGCGGACTACTTCGACGTCCGCGACGAGGCGCTGAAGGCGCACGCCACCCAGATCGACCCGACCAGCCGCTGGTTCGCCATCCCGATGGAGATGCAGCGCGAGATCTGGCCGACCGAGGAGTACGAGCTCGTGCGCTCGCAGGTCGACTCGACGCTGCCGGAGAACGACCTGTTCGCCGGAGTTAAGGTCTAGGGGTGCTCTCCCCTGAATTCGACCTCGGCAGCACGGTGGCGTTCGTCGCCGTGCAGCCGTCGAACACGAACGACGACAAGGGCGGCCAGGGCGAGGACTTCGGCAAGTCCTCCCCGGTCGGCCTCGTCCTGCTGATCCTGTTCTTCGTGGCGGTGTTCTTCCTCGTCAAGTCGATGAACAAGCACATCAAGGGCCTGCCGGCGTCGTTCGACGAGCCGGCCGCGCAGGACCAGCCCTCCGAGGCCGCGCCCGGGACGGGTTCCGAGGCGAAGAAGGCCGACTAGGAGTCGTCGCTCACAACGACCTCCTGCGCACCGACACCAGCCAGTCCTCGACCCGGCCGGAGTCCGGCTCCTCCGGCAACGGGCCGCGCGCGGCGGCGATCTCGTCACCGAGCCGGTGCGCCCACGCCACCGCATCGTCCCACGGCATCGAGCCGTCGCGGATCTTGAGCAGCGACCGGTCCGCCGCGATGTCGTACCGGCCGGTGCGCAGCAGGTGCAGGCCCACCAGCCGCAGCCGCACGACGTGCATGAGCTGCTTCGGCTTGAGGTTGCGGCCCGCGCGCGACAGCTGCATCTCCGTCGCGCGGGTGAAGGAGCGCACCGCGTGCCGGGAGAGGAACGCGGGCAGCAGGTCCCGCAGCTCCTCTCCCAGCGGCGTGCTGATCTCGACCAGCGGGCTCACCAGCGTCTCCAGCACCGTCGGGTTCGACTTCAGCCCCAGCTTGCAGAAGTGCTCGGCCTCCCAGCTCAGCTGCTCCGGGTCCGGGCCCTCGACCGAGGTCGCGGGTTTGTCGAACCGCCAGAACGCCTCCGCGGGCGCGACGAACACCCCGCGCCGGTCGACGTCGGACTCGTCGGTCGCCAGGCCGTAGGCGTGCGAGCCGACGATCGTTTCGAGGATCACAGCCGCGGGTCCACCGGTTCCGATTCCAGGGCCAGCACGCCGAAGACGCATTCGTGCACGCGCCACAGCGGCTCGCCGCGCGCGAGGCGTTCCAGCGCCTCGAGGCCCAGCGCGTGCTCGCGCAGGGCCAGTCCGCGCTTGCGGCCGAGCGAACGCTTGCGCAGCCGCGCCAGGTTCCTCGGCTGCGTGTAGTCGGGGCCGTAGATGATCCGCAGGTACTCGCGCCCGCGGACCTTCACGCCCGGCTGCACCCGTCCGCCGGGGTGCGCGAGCGGCTTGACGACCATGCCCTCGCCGCCGTCCGCGGTCAGCTCCTCCCACCACTGCACGCCGGCCGCGACATGCTCGGGGTCGGTGACGTCGACCACGAGGTGCCGCGTGCGCTGGAACAGCGGGCCGTCCAGCTTCGCGAGCGTCTCCAGGTGCCACAGGTGCGAGCGGTAGTGGAACGTCCGCCCCTCGGCCGCCAGCAGCTGGAACGGCGCGATCCGCACGCCCTCCAGCCCGTCGGTCGGCCAGCAGTAGCGCTCGTACGCCGCGCTGTAGGCGGCGGCGTTCGACGCCCGCTGAGCGGTGCGCGCCAGCAGGTCCGCGACGTCGACACCGCGAGCCGCGGCCGATTCCAGCACCGAGACGGCGACCGGCAGCGCGCCGCCGGCCGCCGCGCCGACCGCCGCGTACTGCTCGCGGATCAGCCCGGACGCCTTGGCGTTCCACGGCATCAGCTCGGCGTCGATGAGCAGCCAGTCGGTGGCGAACTCGTCGAACAGCCCCGAACAAGCCGAACGCACACGGTCGAGCAGTTCGGAGCCCAGTGCGCCGTCGAAGAACGCGCGGCCGGTGCGCGTGTAGATCGCGCCGCCCTCCTTGCGCACCAGCAACACCGCGCGCGAGCCCATGTGCTTCTCCTCGCAGATGACCTGCGAGACGCGCGCGGCCCGGTACTCCGCGAAGGCGTCCTCCGGGTGCTCCAGCACGTCGTCGCGCTGCGAGGTCGCCGTCGGCGCCATCGTCGGCGGCAGGTACAGCAGGTCGTGCGGGTCGATCGCGAACCGGCTCATGACCTCGAGCGCCGACGCCGACTGCTCGGCGCGGATCGTGACGGCGCCCGCCACCGACGTCTCGATCCGGCGCAGGCCGGTGACGTCGCTCAGCGCCAGCACGTCCGGTGCGCGTTCGACGGCCTTGGGCGGGAACGGCGACGTGCTCTCGTACCAGGCCTGGTGGGCCTTCACGGACACGATCTCGCGCGACGGGTAGCGCAGCGCCGTGAGCTTCCCGCCGAACACCACACCCGTCTCGAGGCACATCGTGTTGTTGATCCACTCGGCCTCGGGCACCAGGACGTGGCCGTACAGCACCATCGCCGCACCGCGGTAGTCGTTCGCCCACGGCAGGCGCACCGGCAGTCCGTGCTCGTCGGTCTCGCCGGTCGTGTCGCCGTACAGCGCGAAGCTGCGCACCTTCGCCGACGCGCGGCCGTGGTAGCGCTCGGGCAGTCCGGCGTGCGCGACGACGAGGTTCCCGCCGTCGAGGACGTAGTGCGCGATCAGGCCGTCGCAGAACTTCGTGGCGGCCAGGCGGAACTCCTCGGTCTCCTGCGCCAGCTGCTCCAGCGACTTCTCCAGCCCGTGCCGGATCGTCACCTTGTGCCCGCGCAGCGCCCGGACCAGCTTCTCCTCGTGGTTTCCGCGCACGCACAGGGCGTGGCCGTTGCCGACCATGCCCATGACGAGCCGCAGCACGCCGGGGGTGTCCGGGCCGCGGTCGACGAGGTCGCCGACGAAGACGGCCTTGCGGTCGTCCGGCGGCACGGCGTCGACGGGCCGGCCCTCGGCGTCGCGGACCAGGGTGTAACCGAGCTCGGTGAGCAGTTCCTCCAGCTCCGCGCGGCAGCCGTGCACGTCGCCGATCACGTCGAACGGGCCGGTCTCGTGCTTCAGGTCGTTGAGCAGCCGCTCGTGGACGATCGTGGCGCTGTCCACTTCGGACTCCGTGCGCAGCACGTGGACGCGCTTGAAGCCTTCCCTGCCGAGGAACTTCAACGACCGGCGCAGCGCGTCGCGGTGCCGCTTCACGACGTGCGCGCCGAAGTCGCGGTCCGGCCGGGCCGCGTTGCGCGCCAGGCACACCTCGGTTGGGGTGTCGAGCACGATCGCGACCGGCAGCACGTTCGCCCTCCGCGCGACCTCGACCAGCTTGGCCCGGTCGGGCGCCTGCACGTTGGTCGCGTCGACCACGGTGACCCGTCCGGCTTCCAGCCGCTTCGAAGCCACGAAGTGCAGCACCTCGAACGCCGCCGCGGACGCCGACTGGTCGTTCTCGTCGTCGGACACGAGCCCGCGGAAGTAGTCGCTCGACAGCACCTGGGTGGGCAGGAAGTGCTTGCGCGCGAACGTGGACTTGCCCGAACCGGAGGCGCCGACCAGCACCACCAGACACAGGTCGGGAATCTTCAGTTCCATCAGTTCACGTCCTTCACGCTGAACACGGCCATCTGGGTCGGAGCGCCGCGGTCGGCGTCCTCCGGTCCGATCGGCACGTACCGCACTGCATAGCCACGACGTTCGGCCACGCCGTCGGCCCATTCCGCGAACTCCGCCCGAGTCCACTCGAAACGGTGGTCGGAATGCCGCAGCTGGCCTTCCGGCAACGTCTCGAACAGCGGGTTGTACTCGACGTTCGGCGTCGTCACCAGCACCGTGCGCGGCCGGGCGACCGCGAACACCGAGTGCTCCAGCGCGGGCAGGCGCGCCGGGTCGACGTGCTCGACGACCTCCATCAGCACCGCCGCGTCGTAGCCCGCGAGCGCCGGGTCGGCGTAGGTCAGGGCCGACTGCCGCAGGGTGATCCGCTCGCGCTGCCGCTCGCCCATGCGGTCGAGGTGCAGCTTGCGCTCGGCCTCCTGCAACGCCTTCGCGGACACGTCGACCCCGTGGACCTCGGTGAACCAGGAATCGTTCACGAGCGCCCGCAGCAGGGCTCCGCCACCGCACCCGAGGTCGAGCACGCGCTTCGCACCCACGTCCTTCAGCGCCGCGACCACGGCGTCCTTGCGCTGGGCGGCAAGGGAGACCTTCGGTTCGGCCAGCGCGTTGTCGAGCTCCTCCGGCTCGACCTCGTCGACGTCGGCGAGGCGCTCCAGGGCCGAGGTGACCAGCGGACGCCTGCGGGCGAGGTAGCGGGTGGTGATCAGCTCCTTGTCCGGGTGCGCCGCCAGCCAGCCGTCGCCGGCCTTGAGCAGCTTGTCGACCTCGTCGGCCGCGACCCAGTAGTGCTTGCCGCCGTCGAGGACGGGCAGCAGCACGTAGAGGTGCTTGAGGGCGTCGCTGACCTTGAGGGTGCCGGTCAGCGTGACGTCGCCGTAGCGCGAGTCGCCGTGCCCGGTCGTCTCCACGGTCCAGCCGAGCGGCGTGAACAGCCGCTCCGCGAGCCGGTGCGGCAGCGCGGGGATGCGGACGACCAGCGGGATCGGGGTGTTCGCGAGCTCGGGCAGGCTGTCGCTGCGGCCGTTCATGGCCGTGCGGAACACGGTGCCGAGCGCGACCGTGAGCAACGAGCCCGCCGCGTACGGGCGGTCGTTGACGTATTGGGTGAGCGTGCTGCCGGGACCTCGCACCAACGCGATGGGGTCGACCTCCAGCAGGAGGGCGACCGTGCATTCGTCGTGCGTCGCCTTGGGGTAGAAGACGTGCGCGACACCCGAGCTCGTCGTGAAGGACCGGGCCCGGTCGGGGTGCTTGTGCAGCAGGTGACCGAGGTCGGTCGCCGGCCGGTGGGTCGTGGTCATGGTGAGCAACACCCGCACGAGTCTGATCGAGCGACGCCGTTTCCGCAGGCGATTTAGGGTGGAGGCATGGCGAACCGACTCGCGGACGCGATCAGCCCGTACCTGCTCCAGCACGCCGGGAACCCGGTCGACTGGTGGCCGTGGGGCGAGGAGGCGTTCGCGGAGGCGCGCCGGCGCAACGTCCCGGTGCTGCTCTCCGTGGGGTACGCCGCCTGCCACTGGTGCCACGTCATGGCGCACGAGTCGTTCGAGGACGCCGAAGTCGCCGCGTACCTGAACGAGCACTTCGTGTCCGTGAAGGTGGACCGCGAGGAACGTCCCGACGTCGACGCCGTCTACATGGAGGTCACGCAGGCCATGACCGGCCACGGCGGGTGGCCGATGACGGTGTTCCTCACGCCCGACGCGCGCCCGTTCCACGCCGGCACCTACTACCCGCCGTCGCCGCGGCAGGGCATGCCGTCGTTCACGCAGCTCATCGAGGCCGTGTCGGCCACGTGGGCCGCCAGCCCGGACGAGGTCCTGCAGTCCGCGTCCGCCGTGGTGGAGGAGATCTCCCGGCACGCCGCGCCGCTACCGCCGTCCACTGTGGACTCCGATGCGCTGGCCGGTGCGGTGGTGTCGTTGCTGGGCGAGTTCGACCGGCGCAACGGAGGTTTCGGCGGCGCACCGAAGTTCCCGCCGTCGATGGTCGTCGAGTTCCTGCTGCGCCACCACGAGCGCACCGGGTCGGTCGAGGCGATCTCGATGGCGACGTCGACGGCCGACGCGATGGCGAACGGCGGCATGTACGACCAGCTCGGCGGCGGGTTCGCGCGGTACAGCGTGGACGCGTCGTGGATCGTGCCGCACTTCGAGAAGATGTTGTACGACAACGCTTTGCTGCTGCGCTTCTACACGCACCTGACCCGCGTCACCGGTTCGGAACGCTATGCGCGCGTCGCCAGGGACACGGCTTCGTTCCTGCTGCGGGACCTGCGAACGGCCGAAGGAGGCTTCGCGGCGTCGCTGGACGCGGACACCGACGGCGTCGAAGGCCTGACCTACGTGTGGTCCCCCGACGAGCTGGGTGACGCGGCCGCGGCCTTCGGGGTCACCGCGGAGCCGAACTTCGAGGACGGCAAGTCGACGCTGCGGTTCGTGTCGGAACCGGGGGAGCAGGTGCGGGCGGCGTTGCTGGAACGGCGTTCCGCGCGGCCCCAGCCCGGCCGGGACGACAAGGTGGTCGCGGCCTGGAACGGCATGGCGATCGCGGCCCTGGCCGAGGCGGGCGCGTTCTTCGCCGAACCCGCGTGGGTCGCGGCGGCGTTCGAGGCGGCGTCGTTGCTGACCTCGGTCCACCTGGTCGAGGGCCGGGTGCTGCGGACCTCGCGGGACGGCGTGGCCGGGCCGTCGTCCGGCGTGCTGGAGGACTACGGCTGCCTCGCCGACGGACTGCTGGCGCTGCACCAGGTCACCGGGTCGATCCGGTGGCTCGACCTGGCGTGCGGGCTGCTGGACACGGCGCTCGCCCGGTTCGCCGTGGCGGACACGCCCGGTGCCTACTACGACACCGCCGACGACGCCGAGGTGCTCGTTCGCCGTCCTGCGGACTCGACCGACAACGCGTCGCCGTCCGGGGCGTCCTCGCTGGCCTCGGCGTTGGTGACGGCGTCCCTGCTCTCCGGGCCCGACCGGTCGGCGCGGTACGCGGAGGCCGCGTCGGCGGCGGTGACGCGGGCCGGGCTGCTGGCCGCTCGCGCGCCGCGCTTCGCCGGTCACTGGCTGACGGTCGCCGAGACGTTGGTCGCCGGTCCGTTGCAGGTGGCCGTCGTGGGTGCGGGCGACGATCCGCGCCGTGCGGCGTTGTGGGCGGCGGCGGTCGCCCATGTGCCCGGAGGCGGCGTCGTCGTTGCCGGAGAGCAGTCGTCGGTGCCGATGCTCGAAGACCGGCCGTTGCTCGATGAGGCCCCTGCGGCCTACGTGTGCCGCAGTTACGTGTGCGACCTGCCCGTGGCGTCGGTGGACGCGCTGGTCACTTCGCTGACGGCGAACACCCTCTGACTGATTGCAGGCGTAACGTCGGCAACGACGTAATCATGTAATCAGGGGTGGTTCCGATGGGACGAGGATGGCGAGGACGAGGCGGGTGGCAGCAGGCTGACCTGCCGTCGGCCGACGACGCGGCGGCGTGGTTCGCGGGCCGGCTGCCCGACGCGTGGTTCACGGGCGCGCCGGAGGTGGTCGTCGACCGCGAGGAGATCACGGTCGTCGGCACGCTGGCCGACCTGGAAGGCGAGTTCGACGACGCCTCGCGCGCCGCGGCCGAGTCGGGCCGCATCGCCCGCTGGCGCGAGGAGACGCGGGACGAGCGCATCGAGATCGCCCGCCAGGCCGAGCACCGCTACGGCCGCAAGGTGGCCTGGGGCGCGGTCCAGGGCGGCACGCGCGAGCTGTTCACGCACCTGGCCGTGCCGGTGATGACGCGCCTGCGCCAGCCGGAACGCCAGGTGCTCGACACCCTGGTCGCCGCGGGCGTGGCGCGGTCTCGTGCCGATGCGCTGGCGTGGGCCGTGCGGCTGGTCGGCGAGCACGCCGACTCGTGGCTCGGTGAGCTGCGCGACGCGATGTCGAAGGTCGACGACCTGCGTTCGCAGGGGCCCGACCTCACGTGACGCCGGGAGCCGTCCGTTCGACCGCGAGGCCGACGGACGGCTCCGGCGCCCTGCGCAGGCCGATGACGCACCCGAGCGCGACCGTGGTGACGCCGAGGACCGACACGAGCGTGAGGTGCTGGGCGCCCAGCAGGACCGAGGTGGCCAGGCCGGACACCGGCATCAGGCCGATGAGCACGCCGGCGCGGTCGGAGCCCAGCCGGTTGACGGCGAAGTACCAGAGCCCGAACGCCAGCGCGGTCACGAGGACCGCCAGCAGCACGAGAGCGGACGTCTGCCGGGCGTCCGGCACCTGCCAGCCGCCGACGAACGTGCCGAGCACCGCGCCGATCACCGTCGCCAGCAGGCACGTCCAGGTGGCCACGCCCAGCACGCCGAGGCGGCGCACGACCCCGACGGCGAACAGCGTGAAGCAGACCTCGCCGACCATCGTGAGCAGGGCGAGCACGAGTCCGGGACCGTGCCACGAACCGCCGCCGGACAACAGCACGATGCCCGCCGCCACCACCACGGCACCCACCAGGGCCGAGGTAGTGCGTTGGCGTGAGAGCAACGCCAGTGCGACAGGGGAGCCGCCCATCACGGCGGCCACGAAACCGGGTTCCGCGTACTGCTGCGCGGCGATCAACAGGGCGTTGAAGCCGAGCATGCCCGTCGCGACGACGCCCAGCAACGGCGGGATGTCGCGCCACGACGGCATGGGCAAGCGTCGTGCCACCAGCAGCAACACGGCCGCACCGAGCGCATAGCGCATCGCCTGGCCGGTCAGCACCGGGTAGCCCTCCAGCATCCCCGTGACCGGCACCGACGCTCCGACGATCGTTGCCGCTGCCGCTCCCGCGGCCACCCCGAGTCTCATGGTGCTAGAGCCTTGCGCCGGACTGGTCCAGGCATAAGCTCCACTTCGATGGCCACGAACTGGACCACTTTCCGCGAGCTGCTGCTGCCGGGGCACCAGCGGCGGCGCGGCGTGGAGGTCGAGCTGCGCCGGGCGATCCGCGACGGACGGCTCGTGCCGGGTACGCGGCTGCCGTCGAGCAGGGACCTCGCGACGCAGCTCGGGGTCGCGCGCGGCACGGTGACGTCGGCGTACACGCAGCTCGTGGCGGAGGGGTACCTCACGTCGCGCCGCGGTTCGGGGACCACGGTCGCGAGCCTCGGGCCCGCCGACGCGTGCGGGGTGCCGGAGCCGCCGCCGCGGTGGCGGTACAACCTGCGGCCGGGGCTGCCCGCGCTGGGCGCCTTTCCGCGCTCCGAATGGGTTTCCGCGCACCGGGCGGCGCTGGCCGAGCTGCCGGACGACGACCTCGCCTACCCCGACCCCGCCGGGTTCGCGGGGCTGCGCAAGGAGATCGTCGACTACCTGGCGCGGGTGCGGGCCGTAGTCGCACGGGACGCCGTGATCACCAACGGCGCCGCGGACGGGTTGCAGCTGACCGCGCGCGTCCTCGACGGCAGCATCGCGATCGAGGAGCCCAGCCACTTCGGCAGCGAGCACATGCTGCGGTCGCACGGTCTCGACACCGTGCCGATCCCCGTGGACGACAAGGGGATCCGGGTCGACCTCCTGTCCCGGACGGACTGCCGGGCCGTGCTCGTGACGGCCGCGCACCAGTTCCCGCTGGGCGTGGTGCTGCACCCCGAACGCCGCCGCGCGCTGGTGGAGTGGGCGCGGTCGCGGGACGCGTTGATCATCGAGGACGACTACGACGCCGAGCACCGGTACGACCGGCCGGCGCTGAGCGCGTTGCAGGCCCTCGCACCCGAGCACGTGGTGTACCAGGGGACGGCGAGCAAGGTGCTGGCGCCCGCGTTGCGCCTGGGGTGGCTGGTGGTGCCGGAACGCCTGCGCGAGGACATCGTGCGGCGCAAGCAGTACAACGACATGGGCACCGGCACGATCCCGCAGGCGGCGTTCGCGCACCTGCTGCGGACGGGCGGCTACGACCGCCATCTGCGCCGAACGCGCGCGCTCTACCGCAAGAGGCGCGATGCGTTGCTAGAAGCCGTGGCGGAGCACCTGCCGGGATGGCAGGCCGTCGGCGTGGCGGCCGGGTTGCACGTCGTGCTGCGCATGCCGGACGGGACGGACGACCTCGCGTTGAAGGGCAGGCTCGAGGCACGAGGGGTGCACGTGTGGGCGTTGGCGCAGTACACGCGCACGCCGATGTGGCCCGGTCTGGTGCTGGGGTACGCGGCGTTGTCGCCGGACCGCCTGCGCGAGGCGGTCGGGGAGATCGCGGCAGCCGCCTAGCGGACGTGCTGGCGCTAGGCGCCGACGTCGGCGCCCGGGCCGTGCTCGCGCGGGGGCCGACGTCGTCGCCCAGGCCGTGCTCGCGCCGGGTGCCGACGTCGTCGCCCAGGACGTGTTCGCGGTCGCCGGTGCCGGGAGCGGCGGCCGGCAGGGCGCGCATCGTCCAGTGAATCCCCAGGTAGATCCGTCGGCCGGGCCGGCCTGGCCCGCGTCTCGAGAAATTGTCAGTGCTCGGGTGCACCATGGGACCCGTGCTCTTCTCCGAAGTAGTCGACACGTCGACCGCCGTGGCGGCGACCCGGTCGCGCCTGGCCAAGGTCAAGGCGCTGTCCGCGGTGCTGCGCTCGGCGACGGCCGACGTCGTGGTCGCGGTGGTGTCGTTCCTCATCGGCACGCCCCGGCAGGGCCGCATCGGCACGGGCTGGCGCACGGTCGTCGACCTCGCGGTGCCCCCGGCCGCCGCAGCGGGGCTCACGATCGCCGAGGTCGACGCCGCGTTCGCCGAGGTGGCGGCGACCTCCGGCAAGGGCTCCGCCCAGCGCCGGGTCGACCTGCTGACCGCGCTCTTCGCCCGTTCCACGGAGGCGGAGCAGGACTTCTTGCGCCGGCTGCTCACCGGCGAGCTGCGCCAGGGCGCGCTGGAGGGCGTGATGCTCGACGCCATCGCCTCGGCGGCCGACGTGCCCGGCGAGACGGTCCGCCGCGCGTTCATGCTGTCCGGCCGCCTGCCGGAGACGGCGGTGGCCGCGCTGCACGGCGGTGCCGCCGAGCTGGAGGCGTTCCGCCTGGAGGTGGGCCGTCCGCTGCGCCCGATGCTCGCCTCGCCCGCGGAGTCGCTGGACGAGGCCCTGGAGGAGATCGGCAGCTGCGTGGTGGAGCACAAGCTCGACGGCGCCCGCATCCAGGTGCACCGCGCGGGCGACGAGGTGCACGTCTACACCCGCACGCTGCGCGAGATCACCAAGACCGTGCCCGAACTGGTGGAGCTGGTCCGCGGCCTGCCCTGCACCTCCGTGGTGCTCGACGGCGAGACCCTGGCCCTGACCGACGAGGGCAGGCCCCGCCCGTTCCAGGAGACGATGAGCCGCTTCGGCGCGCAGGACGAACGCGAGCTGCTCCTGCACCCGTACTTCTTCGACTGCCTGCACCTCGACGGCAAGGACCTGCTCGACGAACCGCTGCGCGACCGCCTCGCGGCGCTGCGCCAGGTGGCGGGCGAGCACGTCATCCCCGGCGTGCAGGACCCGTCGCCCGCGGAGGCCGCCGAGGTCGTCACGGCCTCGCTGGCCGCGGGCCACGAGGGCGTGATGGTCAAGTCGCTCGCCTCCACCTACGCCGCCGGCCGCCGCGGCAGGGCCTGGCAGAAGGTGAAGCCGGTCCACACCCTCGACCTGGTGGTGCTCGGCGTCGAGTGGGGCAGCGGCCGCCGCCGGGGCTGGCTGTCGAACCTGCACCTGGGCGCCCGCGACCCGGACGGCGGCCCGCCGGTGATGGTCGGCAAGACCTTCAAGGGCCTCACCGACGAACTGCTGAAGTGGCAGACCGAGGCCCTGCAGGCCATCGCCGTGGACCGCTCCGAGTGGGTCGTGACGGTCCGCCCGGAGCTGGTGATCGAGATCGAGCTGGACGGCGTCCAGGTCTCGCCGCGCTACCCCGGCGGCGTGGCCCTGCGCTTCGCCCGCGTGGTGCGCTACCGGCCGGACAAGGACCCGTCGGAGGCGACGACGATCGACGAGGTGCGAGCCCTGCTGCCCGCGGCCCGGCCGGTCCCGGAGGCCCGGCCGGTCTCGGAGGCCCGGCCGGTTCCGGAAACCCAGCCGACGCCGGAAACCCAGCCGACGCCGGAGGGCCAGCCGACGCCGGAGGGCCAGCCGACGCCGGAGGAGTGAGGCGTCCCGGCTGTCCTCCGGGGCGTCGGGGCCGCTGGGACCGGGAGACCCGGACCGGCGAGCCGCACTTGCGCCGAACATTTCGCCCGGCTCCCACCTGGCGGCCGTCCGGGTGCCGCCGCACCTCGTCGCCCCGCACCTCGTCGCCCCGCACCTGGTGCCCTCGCACCTCGTCCCCGCGTCCCCGCACCTCGTCCCCACACCTCGGCCCAGCCCCATCGCGTCCCCGCGCCCCGGCACTCGCGGCCAGGCCCCACTCCGAAAATCGCGTGCGACCAGCCGTCACCCGGCAATACCGTCCCGCCGGTGACCGATGCTTCCACGCTCCTGCGCGCGTACGACGACCAGGCCCGCTCCGCCGAGTGGGCCTCCCGCGACCCCGAGGCCACCGTCGACCTCGACGGCCCCGTGCACCGCGTGTCCTACCCGAACCGCCGCGGCTTCGTCGCGGGATCACCGGCCCTCGGCGTCACCGGCCGCGAGCTCGACGACCTGATCACCCGCCAGCGCGACTTCTTCCAGGCCCTCGGCCAGGAGTTCGAGTGGAAGACCTGGGGCCACGACACCCCGGCCGACCTGCCCGAACGGCTCGTGGAGGCGGGGTTCGAGTCGGACGGCCTCGAGACCGTGCTGATCGGCAGGGCCGAGGAGATGGCCACGCCCGTCCGGCTCGACCGGGAGATCACGCTCAGGGAGACCAGGGACGCGGCCGACATCCGCAGTGCCGTCGCGTCGTCGAGCGAGGCGTTCGGCAAGGACGTCAGCTTCCTCGTCGACTACCTGCTCGAGAAGAAGGACGACCCCGACACGGTCATCGTCCTGGCCGAGGCGGGCGGCCGGGTCGTGTCCTCCGCGCGGCTCGAGGTCGTGCGCGGCACGGAGTTCGCCGGTCTCTGGGGCGGCAGCACCCTCGCCGAGTGGCGCGGCAAGGGCATCTACCGCGCCCTCGTCGCGCACCGGGCGGAAACGGCGCTGGCGAGAGGCGTGAAGTACCTCCAGGTCGACGCCACCGAGGACAGCCGGCCGATCCTCGAACGGCTCGGGTTCGTGGCGGTCACCACGACCACGGGGTACGTCTGGACACCGTGAGAACCTGCGAAGACGCGTATCGTGGAAGCACGTGCGGTTCATCGAAGGGCATCGACCCTCTTACGACCTGACCTACGACGACGTGTTCCTCGTTCCCGGCCGCAGCGCCGTGGAGTCGCGGTTCGGCGTCGACCTCTCCACTTCGGACGGCACCGGGGCCACGATCCCCGTCGTCGTCGCGAACATGACGGCCGTGGCAGGCCGGCGGATGGCGGAGACCATCGCGCGGCGCGGCGGGATCGTCGTCATCCCGCAGGACGTGCCGACCGAGGCCGTCGCGGAGATCACCTCGTGGGTCAAGGAGCGGCACCCGGTCTGGGACACCCCGCTGACGCTCACCACGGGCGACGCGGTGGCCGACGCGTGGAACCTCATCCACAAGCGGGCGCACGGCGCGGTCGTGGTCGTGGACGAGGGCAACAGGCCGCTCGGGGTCGTCGACGAGGCGGCGCTCACGGGCGTCGACCGGTTCGCGCGCCTCGGCGACGTGATGAACACCGATGTGCTGAAGCTGCCCCTCGGCACGAAGCCGCAGGACGTCTTCGAGAAGCTCCACCACAGCACGCACAAGGTCGCGCTCGGCGTCGACGAGCAGGACCGGCTCAGCGGGGTGCTGACCGAGCTCGCGGCGTTGCGCGCGGAGGTCTACCAGCCCGCGGCGGACGCGGACGGCAGGCTGCGGATCGCCGCCGCGATCGGGGTCAACGGTGACGTGAAGGCCAAAGCCGAGGCGCTGCTCGAGGCCGGTGTGGACGTTCTCGTCGTGGACACCGCGCACGGGCACCAGGAGAAGATGATCACCGCCCTGAAGGCGGTGCGGAAGGCCGTGGACGGCGCGCACCCGCACGTGCCGATCGCGGCGGGCAACGTCGTCACCGCGGAGGGCGTGCGCGACCTGGTCGAGGCCGGCGCGGACATCGTCAAGGTCGGTGTCGGTCCCGGCGCGATGTGCACCACGCGCATGATGACCGGTGTCGGGCGGCCGCAGTTCAGCGCCGTCGCGGAGTGCTCGGCGGAGGCGCGCCGGCTCGGCAAGCACGTCTGGGCCGACGGCGGCGTGCGGCACCCGCGCGACGTGGCGCTGGCGCTCGCGGCCGGCGCCGGCAGCGTCATGGTCGGCAGCTGGTTCGCCGGCACCTACGAGTCGCCGGGCGACCTGCAGCGCGACGAACGCGGAAACCTCTACAAAGAATCCTTCGGAATGGCGTCGAAACGTGCCGTCACGGCCCGCACGCGCAGCGACAACGCGTTCGACCGCGCCAAGAAGGGATTGTTCGAAGAAGGCATCTCCACGTCGAAGATGCGCCTGGACCCGGTGCGGCCGAGTGTGGAGGACCTGCTTGATGCGATAACCTCCGGCGTCCGCTCGGCCTGCACGTATGCCGGCGCGACTTCGCTCGAGGAATTCCACGCCAGGGCAGTTCTCGGCATCCAGTCGGCGGCTGGGTTCGCGGAGGGACGGCCCCTGCCAGGGGGATGGTGAAATGGACGAAGCGGTCGAGGTAAGAGAACTCCGCAAAATCTACAAACCAGGACAAAAACCTGCGGTCGACGGATTGAGCTTCTCCGTCCGACGTGGTGAGGTCTTCGGTTTGCTCGGCCCGAACGGAGCCGGCAAGACCACGACGGTCGGCGTGCTGACCACGCGCGTGCGCCCCACCGAGGGGCAGGCGTTCGTGGAGGGCGTCGACGTGGTCGCCGACTCGAAGCGCGCACGGCAGCTGCTCGCCGTCGTGCCGCAGCGCAACAACCTCGACCGTTCGCTCAACGCGCGGCAGAACCTGCTGTTCCACGCGGCCTACCACGGCATCGGTTCCAGGGAACGCGAAGCGCTCGCCGACGACATCCTGGAGCGGATGGGCCTGAAGGACCACGCGAAGGCGCTCGTCGACACGCTGTCGGGCGGCCAGGCGCAACGGCTGATGATCGCCCGCGCGCTGATGCACCGCCCGAAGGTGCTGTTCCTCGACGAGCCGAGCACCGGCCTCGACCCGCAGGCCCGGCTCTTCGTCCACGAACGCGTGGCCGCCCTGCACGACGAGGGCGTCACGGTCGTGCTGACCACGCACGACATGGACGAGGCCGCGAAGCTGTGCGACCGCGTCGGCATCGTCGACCACGGCAAGCTGCTCACCCTCGACACCCCGGCCGAGCTCACGCGGAGCCTGCCCGGCAGCAACACGGTCAGCGTCACGGTGAGCCCGAACGGCCCCGAGTCCGCCAAGATCGTCCAGGCGCTGTCCGAAGTGGACGACGTGCAGCGCGTCGAGGAGCTCGGCGCCATGTACCGCGTCTACACCGACGCCGACACCGCGGTCACGCTGCCCGCGGTGCTGACCGTGCTGAGCGGCCTCGACGTCGTCGTGAGCGACGTCGCGATCGGCAAGCCCAGCCTGGAAGACGTCTTCATCCACCTGACCGGCAGGGAGCTGCGGTGAGCCAGTTGACGACGTTCCGGGCGATCCTGTGGCGCGACGTCTTCGTCACGGGTCGCGAACTGCCGAGCTTCCTCGCGCAGGTGATCATCCAGCCGTTCTTCATCCTCTTCATCTTCGCGAAGGTGCTGGGGGACATCGGGTACGTGCAGGGCGACTTCGCCCAGGTGCTGTTACCGGGCATCATCGCGATGAACGGGTTCCTGGGCGCGCTGCAGAACACGACCCTGCCGCTGGTGCTGGACTTCTCGTGGACGCGCGAGATCGAGGACCGGCTGCTCGCGCCCATCTCGATCCCGCTCGTGGCGGTGGAGAAGATCGTGTTCGGTGCGATCCGCGGGTTCTTCGCGGCGGTGCTGATGGTGCCCGTCGGGTTCGTCATGCTCGACGTGTCCTGGGCCTGGGAGGGCATTCCCGGCGCATTGCTGGTGATCGTCCTCGGGTGCCTGGCCGGTGGCAGCGTCGGCATGGTCATCGGCACGTCGGTGCCCGCGCGCCGGGTCAACGTGATGTTCGCGGTGATCCTGACCCCGCTGCTGTTCACGGGTTCCGCGCAGTTCCCGTGGCGGTCGCTCAGCGACAACCTGCTGTGGTTCAAGGTGATCTGCGCGCTCAACCCGCTGACCTACGTGAGCGAGGGCATGCGCGCCGAACTGGTGCCGGGCGTGCCGCACATCCCGATGCCGGTCGTGCTGCTCGTGCTCGTCGTCGCGATCGCCGGGTTCGGCGGCCTCGGGTTGCGCGGGTTCATGAAGCGCGCGCTCGACTAGCGGACACGTGGAAACGGCCCCGCGCAACGGAAGCTGCGCGGGGCCGTCCTCGTTCGGGACGCTAGGAGGCGTAGTCCTCCAGCATCTCCGTGACGAGGGCCGCGATCGGCGAGCGCTCCGAGCGGGTCAGGGTGACGTGGGCGAAGAGCGGGTGGCCCTTCAGCTTCTCGATCACCGCCGCCACGCCGTCGTGCCGGCCCACCCGCAGGTTGTCGCGCTGCGCCACGTCGTGCGTCAGCACCACCCGCGAGTTGCTGCCCAGGCGGGACAGCACGGTCAGCAACACGTTGCGCTCCAACGACTGCGCCTCGTCGACGATCACGAAGGAGTCGTGCAGCGAACGGCCGCGGATGTGGGTGAGGGGCAGGACCTCGAGCATCCCGCGGTCCATCACCTCTTCCACGACCGCCTGGCTCACCAGCGCGCCGAGGGTGTCGAACACCGCCTGCGCCCACGGCCCCATCTTCTCGTTCTCGCTGCCGGGCAGGTACCCGAGCTCCTGGCCGCCGACCGCGTACAACGGCCGGAAGACCACGACCTTGCGGTGCTGCCTGCGTTCCATCACCGCCTCGAGACCGGCGCACAGCGCCAGTGCCGACTTGCCGGTGCCCGCACGTCCGCCCAGCGAGACGATGCCGACATCGGCGTCGAGCAGCAGGTCCAGCGCGATCCGCTGCTCGGCGGACCTCCCGTGCAGTCCGAACGCCTCCCGATCTCCGCGCACCAGCCTGATCTGCTTGTCCGCGGTCACCCGGCCCAGAGCGCTCGACGTGCCCGCCAGCAACCTCAGTCCGGTGTGGCAGGGCAGCTCGGCGATGTGCTCCAGGTCCTCGTACTGGGTCGGGTCGACGACGTTCTCCTTGAACAGGCCGTCCACGAGGGACTGGGGAACGTCCAGATCGGACATGCCGGTCCAGCCTGACAGGGTGACGTCGTGCGCCCGGTACTCCTCCGCCGGCAGGCCGACCGAACCGGCCTTGACCCGCAGCGGCATGTCCTTCGTCACCAGGGTGACGTTGCGCCCCTCAGCAGCGAGGTTGAGGGAGCAGGCGAGGATTCGGGCGTCGTTGGAGTCCGTTCGGAAACCTGATGGCAACACCTCCGGGTCGGAGTGGTTGAGCTCGACGTGCAAGGTGCCTCCCAGATCCCCGATGGGGATCGGCGAATCGAGGCGACCATGCCGCAAGCGCAGGTCGTCGAGCAGACGCAGTGCTTCCCTCGCGAACCAGCCCAGTTCGGGGTGGTGGCGCTTGCCCTCCAGCTCGCTGATCACCACGAGCGGGAGCACGACCTCGTGCTCCGCGAACCTGGTGGGGGCGAGGGGATCGGACAGCAGTACCGACGTGTCCAGCACATATGTCGTGATGGCTGGGGCGGCGGACTTGCGCCGGGAGGAAGAACTGCGCGATGAGCCTGAGGAACGGCTCGCGGGACGTCGTGCGTTCACGGCAACTCCCTCACGAACGCGGCACCCGCGTCCGCTCCTCGCTGGGCCAGGCACCACCCTGATCGGTCGTCTCGCCTTCCGCCGGTGTGGCGTCAGGCGGGCCGACCACGAGGGCCGGGTGCCGGCCCCCTCGCGACTTCGTCTGCCACGATCAGAGCCTCCCTGCGCGGTCCGCAGTGGTCGCGTCCCGCCGGTTTCGAAGTTACCTGTGGAAGTGCCCCAACGGCACGAAGCCACACAGGTGAATTCGAATTCGTCATCTGCCCGAAAACATCCCGAAACGTGACCGCTTCCGTGTTTCCGCTGGTCAAGCGATGTTTTCCGGCGATCCGTGAGCGAGCCACGACAGACCGTTCCTGACCTCGTTCTCGAGCGAGACCGGAACCAGGGGCTCGTCGAGAAGCCGCAGATAACGCGAGCCGAGCGTTTCTCCCGGTGCCCGGACGTCCAGCCAGGCCCGCACGAGACGGACTCCTTCGACGTACGTGGTGGTGTACGCGCGCCACAGCGGATCCGCCAGGAAACGCACCATCTGCCGCGCCCGCCGCTCGGGCACTAGCAGCCACCTGCACAGATGTGCAACGACGTCATCCGGATCCCCACCCCGATCGTGTAGCAGCAGGGCGGCGTCCTGGCGCACCGTGAGCAGGCCCGATGACGCCGACTCGACCTTTTCGGACAGTTCGCCGTCCATTCGCAACCCCAGGTCGCGGAAGATCTCCTCCGCCCAGCCGCCCCAGCCGGGCCCGACCGCGGCGTGCAGCCCGAGGTCGGCCATGCCCTCGGCCATCAGGCACTGCGGGGTGTTGATCAGGAAGATCGACTGCTCCGCGCACCCGCGCTGGGCGACCAGGCCCGCGTCCTTGCGGCAGTGCTCGGTGTGGTGGCCGGGATAGGACTCGTGCGCGACCAGGTGCGGCAGGGTGGACATCCGGTGGTTCAGGTCGGCGTTGACCGCGACCCGGCTGCGGTAGCCGCCGAGGTAGTGGTTGAAGCCGCTCCACGGCTTGTTGGTGACGACCTGGTACTCGACGATCTCCTGCTCGGGCAGCGCGTACGTGCGCCGCACCCGGTCCCGCAGGGCGCTGGAGACGGCCTGCACGGCGCCCTGGAGCCGGCGCGCGGGCACCTCGTCGGCCGTGCGGAAGGCCGTGAGGCGCTCGGCCAGCGAGCCGGGGCCCTCGAGGACCGCGTCGAGCTTGCGGTGGGCGTGGGCGTAGGAGTCCTCGTCGCCGGGGCGGATCCGGACCTGGAAGTACCGCTCGACCTCGTCGACGAACCCGATCCGCTCCCCGTCGAGCTTGCGGGCGGTGCACTCCAGCGCGCGCAGGTGCGCGTCGAGGAACTGTTTGCGCTGCTCGGCGAGGTCGCAGCCGGGCAGTTCGGCGCGCAACTGCCGGGCGTGGCCCGCCAGTGCCCGCGGGTGCAGGCGCGGCTCGTTGTCGACGGACCGGCTCAGCGCCGGGTCGCCGGTGAACGAGTCGACGAACCCGGACACCAGGCGCCCGAGCCGCAGCCCCAGCACCAGATATCCGCGAACCAGCTCGTCGGCCTCCACAAGTCGAAGAGCGTAGAGCGTCTACCACGGCGTCTTGGCGGCGACCGAATCGTGAAACCACCACCACCTGATCGGGGAATGTTGTTGATCACGTCGTCACACAATGGTGTCACCCGTGCGGTCGATTGCGATCACTGCCTATAGCGTTTCCGCACGGAGACCCCACCGCTCCGGAGATCCCCGAAGACTCCGGAAATGACGGGGAAAACCCGACATGAAGGAGATTGACGTGAAGAAGGCTTGTGCCGCGGTCGTCGCCGCTGCCGCCCTGTCGCTCGCGTTCGCCCCGGCCGCCATGGCCGGCGAGGGCTACACCTGGGCCAACGGCCCGCTGCTGGTCCTGCTGAACGGCAACAACGTCAACGGCACCGTCGGTGCCTGCGGCAACAACGTCGGTGTCCTGGGCGCCGCCCTGCCGATCAACTCGCCGTCGCTCACCGACACCTGCGCCGCCGGCGGCATTGTCGACGAGGGCTGATCCCTTTCTCGTTCTGCGTCCGGGGGCGCCATTTTCTGGCGCTCCCGGATTTGTTTCCACCGCTGTCCACCTTCATGAGGAGAAAATCGTGCTGAAGAAGGCTGCCGCCGCCCTCGGTGTCGCCGCTGCGTTCCTGGCCGTCGGTTCCCCCGCGATGGCCCAGGAGGGCCACGAGTGGACCAACCTGCCGCTGCTGGTCGTCGGCAACGCCAACAACGTCAACGGCACCGTCGGTGCCTGCGGCAACAACGTCGGCGTGCTCGGCGCGGCGGTTCCGGTGAACTCGCCCTCGCTCACCGACACCTGTGCCGCCGGCGGCATCGAGGACGGCGCTGACTGGATGGGCTGGGACGACTGATCTCGTCTCGCACTCGAAGGGGCGCCCACCGCACGCGGCAG